>JAFVPG010000378.1 GCA_017505415.1 Lentisphaeria bacterium
CACCGTTTTTTCCGCCTGAATGGCTGGCAAACGGAAAATCCATTGTGATTTTTCCCGGGGGAGGCTATCACCATTTCGGCTCATTGGAAGGAGATGTTTATGCTGAATATTTTAACAAGGCTGGATATACATGCTTTGTTGTCAAATACCGCCTGTGCGAAGAACATCACTACCCTGCCCAGCTGGCAGATGCATTAAAGGCAGTACGTTTTGTGCGCTCTTGTGCTTCTCAATATAATTTGAAAAGTGACTGTATCGGAGTAATGGGTTCTTCAGCGGGCGGACACATGGCAGTCATGGCGTCAACGCTTTTCAACGAGCCGATTTTTGAAGACGGTGAAGATCGTACGGTCTCTTCCCGTCCCGATTTCAGTGTACTATGTTATCCGGTTGTAACCATGCTTGATCCTTATGTAAACGCATGGTCACGTTCCAATCTGCTGGGCGACAAAGCCGATGACGTAGAACTGCGTAAACATTTGAGCGGAGAACTTGCAGTCAGTGCCGAAACCCCGCCGGCTTTTATCTGGCACACCTATGAAGATGATGGAGTTCCGGTCGAAAACAGCATGTTGTATGCTTCTGCTCTGCGCCGTTTCAATATTCCTTTTGAACTGCATATTTACGAAAAAGGCGGCCATGGCAAAGGCTTGTACCAGGGACACCCGTGGAGTGCGGAACTCATCCGCTGGCTGAACTGTTTCTGAGGGAACAAATGGAATTTTTTGACCTTGAAAATAATGTTTTCCGCCGCCGGTTTGAAATATCAGCAAACGGGATAAGAACTGTTTCATTTTTTGATAAACGGTCAAATATTGAATATGTTTTCAAACCGGTTTCAGAATTCATGCTTGCCATAAATGACAAACTCTGTTTCAGTTATCAGTCAAACAGTGTCCGTGAAGCAGACGGTAATTGCCAAACCGCAGATACTGCCGTCTGCCGTGAAATACAAAAAAAATCCGATGGGGTTGAATTTATATGTACCGTCGGAAATGCAGAAGTGACGATCGTTTATCATATTTTTGACAATATTGCAGGATACAGAAAACACCTGAAAATCAGAAACAACAGTCATACTGAAATGCAGATAAGCAATCTTATTTTCGATGACACCTGTGTTTGTCCGGGAAGTTTTGCAGACTGTGACCTGTATCTTGGCAATGATGATGTCAAACAACCGCTGAGCTTTACAATAGAAGGGACTGAAGATATTATCCGCTGTCACAATACTGAACTTGATGCGGGCTGGATAATGGGCTCAAACGCACCGGGGATATTGCGCTACATGCTTGCCTATCCGGTATGGCACAATATGTGCAACGGATTCAATATGAGCAGTGCGCCATTTGTCAAATACCTTACCCCTGATGAATCATTTGAATCTGCGCAATCACTTTTTACCTTGTATAAAGGAAAATTGAATTCGCCGGAATCGACACGGGATTTCCGCAATATCATACGCAAAAATCTGCCTGAATTAACTGACATTTCAGGAATAATGTACTGTACATGGCTGCCGTTTCTGAAAAATATCAATATTGAATTGACTCTTGAACTTGCACAAAAAGCAGGAGAACTCGGATTCAGTTATTTTGTTCTTGATGACGGCTGGTTCGACGGCAATAATCATTGCACCGACAAAAATAAATTTCCAGATGATCTCACACCGCTCATTGAGGAAGTTCACAGGCAGAAAATGAAATTCGGATTATGGCTGAATATCGGTACAGATTACGGGATGTGTGATGTTCCGGAAGAGCTTTATACCCGCCGTGCTGACGGCAAAATAAAACGTCTCGGTTTTGACTACTCAAACTCCAACGGTGTTTTATGTCTCGGAAGTTCATACCGTCACCGTGTGCTTGCCACTCTTGAAAGACTTGCATCCTTGTACCATGTAGAATATTTCAAACTTGATTTCAGCAGTATTGCCTCCCCTTACGGAATCATGCCGATAGGCTGTCATGCCCAAAATCATGAATACCACCACGGTTTTGCTGATTCATTCAGTGCAATATATGAAGGAATGAATTTTATAAAAGAAGAATTCAAACATAAATTTCCCAATGTAATACTTGATTTCAGCTTTGAAGCATTCGGCACAGAGCGTCCGAATATAGCAGCTCTCGAACTCTCTGCATTGCACCATGTATCAAATACTTCTGCCAATGAGCCTGAAATACAGAAAATTACCAAAGTCCGGCACAATTTCTATTCATGGCTGAAAAAACTTCCCTGTGAACGGATATTGAACGGACTGCTCTCTGTTCAAAATCAGGACGGAGCTGAATATCTTCTAACCTCCTTCGCCGGAGCGCCGCTTGTTGCCGGAGATTTAAGAAAATTGACAACAGAACAAAACGGCAAATTAAAAACATTTGTATCTGCATTCAAAGAAATATGTTCACGATATGAGCTTACAGAATTTCAAATATTGGCATTAAGTGAAAAATTTGACGGATTTATGCGTACTGACAAATACGGCAACGGCTTTGCCGCATTTTTCAACCATACAGATAAAATACATAATATCCCCCTGCCGCTGAATGTGACTGCCGTAAATGTGGAAAATAATTGTGCTTCATACACCGTTGCTCCCGGGGAATGTGCCATGTTCAAATTGAGAAAAATATAAATTAACCTGAAACAATAAAAAATGCCGACAATCGCACATCACTTATCAAAAAATGCAATAATCGATCCGACATATTCAAGTACGGAACTGTCCCCTGCTCCGGTAAAAATTCACAGTGATTTCAGATGGTTTTATCCTCCATCTGCGTATGAACTGTTTATGATAGAACGCATGCGGCAGGATTTTATCAAACATAAACGCAAAGTCGGTTATCCGGCAAAATTTCCTCCGCCGCCGCTTCATGCAGTCTATACAGCAGAATTCAAATCTCCGCAGGAACTGCTCATACACTTCGCAAATCCGGGAAGTTACGGTCACAGTATACCGACAGTCAAAGCAGAATTTAACAGAGTTGAAATTCCTGTAAAATTCATAGATTTTTTCCACGGAAAAATTGAACTGAACAATGCAGGCACATTAAAACTTGACGTTACTTCCGGAGCAGATGAACTTCCTATTATCGGAGCTGACTGCAACTGGCAGATAATAATTGACGGACAAATAACCGAAGCTGAAATATTTGACGGCTCTGAAATTTCACCGCACTGGCAGGAATTGCCGGAATTCATAATTGAAATTGAAGCAAACGAAAGAGGATATTACGACATCGGCTGTGAAGTCTACGGAAAAATAGAATGTCAATCAGATAATATGGTACGCCTGACAGCAGGAGAGAGCATTGAAGAAATGCAAAATCTGAATCCGGAATACGATGAACAGGATTTAAGTATGCATTTTGTCACTGAAAACAAAATAGAAAGCAATTCGCCGCTGGCGTTCCGCTATTTTAAATTTCACGGAGGCAAAGTCAAAAATGTCAGATGCCGGTTGCTTTTTACACCGCTTCAATACCGTGGAGCTTTTGCCGCGACAGAGAAACTGACAAAAATATGGATGTATTCAGCATATACACTGCGGCTGTGTATGCATCATTTTCTGCTTGACGGGGTCAAAAGAGATCATGTGCCGTGGGCTGGAGATCTCGCATTAAGTATTATGGCAAATGCATTCAGTTTCCATAATGCAGAAATCGTCCGCCGTACATTAACTTTAATGAGTGCTGGCGGCAACGGCTGCGGAGATATAAATGCCGCGGCAGATTTTTCGTGTTATTTGCTGATATGCCACGAGCTTTACCTGAAATACTTTGATGATATTGACTATATACGGAAAAATGCTGATAAACTGTCTCAACTTGCCGATTATTTGTTATCCCGCTGTGATGAACGGGGATTTTTTACCAAAGACATAGTATGGACAGTAATTGACTGGGCGGACGGTGAAAAATCTGCGGCATTGCAGGGAGTATTTTATATGGCGCTCAAAAGTACCGCCGGAATATTCCAGAGATTGAATAATGAAAATCTGCAAAAAAAATATTCTCTGGCGGCAGAAAATCTGAAAAAAAGCATATATAAAAATATTTTTGACACAAAAAGCGGTTTGTTCCGTTCCAATCTTGAGGGGAAAAATGAATTTACCCGCCATTTGAATATTTTTGCAATTCTTTCTGATCTGGCAGAAAAAAATGATCGTCCTGCAATTATAAACGCCCTGAAAAGCAACAATTTACCGCCGCTTGGCACTCCATTTACTGCGGCACTTGAACTGTGGGCATTAATCGAAAATGGCGAAAGAAAATTCGCGCTTGAAAAAATAGAAAAACTCTGGGGTGATATGCTGGAACTTGGAGCGACAACCTTTTTTGAAGCATTTATCAGTGATGAGCAAAAAAAATATACAGAATTTTACGGCAGACCATTCGGCAAAAGTCTATGTCATGCATGGGCATCCGGACCGGTTTTTCTGCTGCCGATGATATTTTTCGGGGTAAAAGTCTCTGAATCCACCCCGGGAGAATATGAGTACGATCTACTGGATAATTGCATTGACAGTGCCTGTACAGTACCGACTTCAAGCGGTCAGCTTGAATTCTCCTGTATTGACAGTAAATTTATCCAATCTGCATTATAACGAATAAAAACGGTCTATTGACAAAATAACGTTTAATGTACCTTATATTTTAGGGGTTACATTTACTTTTTCGATCATCAAATCCGTTATTTTTCAATTAAAAGGCGTATTTTTTTATAATTTTTCTTGAAAAAAATTAAAAATATGTTATATTACGATATATATGAAAATTGAGGGCGTTTAGCTCAGTTGGTTAGAGCGTCACGTTTACACCGTGAATGTCTGGGGTTCGAGTCCCTAAACGCCCACCATTTTTGCCTGCGGCAAAAATGGTGAATGAAGCCTGAAAAGGCTTCGCTTCATGGCACGCAGTGCCGCTTCATAATCTGAAGGATTGCTTCATACGCCGTCAGGCGTGCTTCATAAAAACGCCTTTTCAGATGAAGCAGCTTCATTTCATTTCATTTCGCTATGAAGCATTGTTCCGTTACACTTCACAATATGAAGCACTCCGCTTACGCTCCGTATGACCTGTCATCCATAGCACTTCGTGCGACGGATGATGAAAAAAATGAAAAATGAGAGTTGTGTTTGCAAATATTCCTTGTCTATGCTGCATGGTTCAGTGGAAAGAAAAAATCTCATGGAAAAAACTTCAAATAAACTTGTCGATCTTTCAATTGCCTTTGCTGTTGAAATATTGAATCTTGTAAAATATCTGAAAGAGAGAAAAGAAACGATCATCTGCAATCAAATCGGCAGAGCCGGAACAAGTATCGGAGCCAACATCCACGAAGCGCAATATGCTCACGGGAAAGCTGATTTTGTTTCAAAACTGCAAATTGCCTTGAAAGAAGCCAATGAAACAAGCTACTGGTTGCTGCTATTGGGAAAAACAAATATCCTCTCTTCGGCTGAATCTGATCGGTTGGAAACTCTCTGCCGGGAAATCAGAATAACTCTGATCGCCTCAATCAACACCACGAAACAGAATCTTAAATAACCCACTGCGACAGAGCCTTTTTCAAG
>JAFVPG010000379.1 GCA_017505415.1 Lentisphaeria bacterium
AAAAAAACAGTTGCAGATCCATATTCCGCCGGGTGTCGATACCGGTTCAAAATTGCGTATCTCCGGCGAAGGCGGCGCAGGTCCGATGGGAGGTCCATCAGGAGATCTTTATATTTTCATCCACGTTGAACCGAGCAAAGTTTTTCAGCGAGAAGGAACAGATTTGCTCTGCGAAGTTCCGATCACTTTTGCAACCGCCTGTCTTGGCGGCGTGATAGATGTCCCCACCACTACCGGCAAAACCCGCATGAAAGTTCCCGCCGGCACACAGTCCGGTACTATCCTCCGCTTGAAAGGAAAAGGCGTTGTCGCTCTGCGTGGCGGTTCCAGAGGAGATCTGCATATCCGCCTCATCATCGAAACACCTGCAAAACTTGATTCTAAATCAGAAAAACTGCTGAAAGAATTTGAAGAAAAGACCGCTAACGATCCCGGCAAATATCCCAAAATCAAAGAATTCAACAGCCGTGCCGAAAAATTCATGAAGGAAGATTGATATTTATGCCCAAAAAAGAAAAAAATAATGATCCGCTGATTGCCAGCAACCGCAAAGCTTTTCATGACTTCACCGTCCTCGACCGCTACGAAGCAGGTATCAAACTGACAGGAACTGAAGTCAAAAGCTGCCGCGCCCGCACTGTAAATATGGCGGATTCATACGTCGATTTTCTGGGCAAAGGCAGTGAAGCAGAACTGCTCAATATGCATATTTCCCCCTACGAAAACGGCGGATATTTCAACCATCCGCCAATTCGCAGGCGAAAACTTCTGCTCCACAAAAATGAAATCCTCAAACTGTTTCAACAGACAAGAGAAAAAGGTCTGACTGTAGTTCCGCTCAAAATGTACTTTTCCGGCGGTCTCGTCAAAGTCGAACTCGGCCTGTGCCGCGGCAAAAATCAACAGGACAAACGTGAAACCCTCCGGGAAAAACAGGTAAAAATGGAGGTAAAACGTCTGGTAAAGGATTACAGATGAACAACTTTTTTGACGGCAAAAGAATTCTTATCACCGGTGCGGCACGCCGTGTCGGAGCATACATGGCAGAATTTTTCGCCGCCAAAGGTGCGGAAATCTTTATACATGCCAACAATTCAACTCTTGAAGCAGAAGCACTTGCAAAAAAAATAAACGGCAAAGCATGTTTCTGCGATTTGCAGAATCTTGATGCTCTGCCCGGCTTCTTTCGACAGCTCGGCAGAGTTGATATTCTGATAAATAATGCATCATGTTATGAAGTTTCGCCTCTTGCAGAAGAGAGTGTGGACTCCATGCTCAAACATTACAAAATAAACTTTATTGCCCCCGTGATACTTGCTCAATGCATGAAAAATCAGGCTCTTGCCGACAGCGTTATACTGAATATCCTTGACCGTGAAATATCTTTACACACCCCGGACAAAGGAAGTTATCTTATTTCCCGCAAATCACTTGCTGATGCAACGCTTGAACTTGCAAAAGAACTTTCCCCCCTGCAAATAAGAGTAAATGCAATCGCTCCCGGCTCTGTTCTTGCACCGGTTTTCATGCCGGAGAAAGCAATGACAAAAACCATTGCCGCCTCCCCTCTGAAACGTACCGCATCTCTCAATGACCTCTGCGAAAGCGCCGCATTGCTTATAAGCAGCCGTTCTCTTACCGGTCAAATCCTCCAAGTCGACGCCGGTCAGCACCTGCTCTGAATGTCAACTCCATTAACACACAGCAACAAACGCAGAATTTTTCTGCAAAAAAAAGCTCTGCCTTTCACGACAGAGCTTTTTTGATCTCTAAAAAATCCTCTTCTTTATATCAGAAAAGGATGGATTTTATTTTATGCCGGTAACAGATGCACTGACGTAGCGGTTTGACCAGAGGAGAAAATTGACTTCCGTATAATCAGTTACGAGATTAAGGATATTATTTGCCCCCTCGCCGCGAGCCTCTTTGCAAGCAAGGTTAACGACATTTTCAACATTGCAATTATCCTGAAAAAATGATGATTTACCATCACCGGCACGACTGCCGCACATAACAGGAAGACAGCCGAAAAGATAAAATCCGCTGACACGGACATGAACATGACAAACAGGTTCTTTGCGGCTCTCTCCGACAGTCATAGTTTTGAAATTATTGGTGTATTGAACAGTGGTGCATCCGCAAAGAGATGCAATTGCAAGAACTGCAAAAAGATAAGAAATTTTTTTCATTTTTTGTTCCTTTCTATTATTAATCTAAACTTTTGAGCATAACTTTTGCAAGATTTTTAGAAAATGCCAAACTGTCTTCAATCGGGCTGCCTTCTGCCAGCAAAGCCTGATCATAAAGAAGTTGAGCATACATATCAAGTTCTGCGGACTCTGCATTATCTGCTGCCATTGACTGCAATTTTTCTATCAGCGGATGTTTGGCATTGAGTTCAAGAATACGTTTAGTGGAGGGCATTTCCTGATTCATTGCCTTGAAAAGACGTTCCATCTGCGGACTGATACTGTGTTCATCTCCGACCAGACATGCGGGACTTTCGACCAATCGTGAGGTAAAACGCACTTCTTTGACAGAAGAATCAAATTTTTTCTGCAATTTTTCAGTCAGAATCTTGAATTTCTCTTTTGCATCAGCAATAAGTTTTTCTGCGGCATCTTTTTCTTCACCTTCGAGTTCAAACTCGCCTTTGACGACGTTTTTGAAACTCTTTTTCTCGTACTGGAACATAGACTGCATGACCCATTCATCAATAGGATCAGTCATAAAAAGAACATCGAATCCTTTTGATTTCAGAAGTTCAAGTGCAGGATTTGATTCAATATGCGCCCGGGAATCGCCTGTAATATAATAAATATCTTTCTGATTTTCAGGCATTGCCTTAATATATTCTGCAAGTGAAACAGTATCTCCGGCAGGAGTATTCATGGTTTCATAAAGAGCGAGTGCCTTGATTTTTTCCTGATTGGTATAATCGGTATGAATACCTTCTTTAAGAACTTTTCCGAATTCTTTGAAGAATTTTTTGTATGCTTCAGGCTCGCTTTCCTGCATCTTTTTAAGTTCACCGAGGACTTTACCGGTGATAGCTTTCTGAATACGGCCAATAATGGCGTTATCCTGAAGAATTTCACGTGAAACGTTAAGCGGCAGATCGCCTGAATCAACAACACCTTTGACGAAACGCAGATAATCAGGAATCAATTCTTTGCATTCATCGGTAATGAAAACACGTTTAACATAAAGCTGCAAACCTTTTTTCTGAAAATCCGGCATAAACATATTAAAAGGCATGACTTCAGGAATGAAAAGCAACGCCTTGAATTCAGAAGTGCCTTCCGCAGAAATATGAATTGCTTTGGCATATTTGCCCTGACCATGAGAAACATGAGCGAAAAAGCTCTGATATTCCTCTTCTGTAATTTCAGACGGCTTGCGGAGCCAGATTGCTTTCTGGGAATTAAGTACTTTATCTTCAACAGTTTCAGTTTTATCATCATTAACAGTGACATGCGGAACGATGATCGGATAAGCGATAAAATCAGAATATCTGTGAATTATTTCAGAAATTTTCCAGTCTTCAAGATAAAGGCCTTCCGCCTCTTTCAGGAAAACAGTGATTTCAGTACCGGGTTCAGTTTTGGCAGATTCACGAATGTCATACGAACCGCTGCCGGTGGATTCCCAACGGACAGCAGGAGCATCAGAAGCTGACTTTTTAGTTTCGATAACAACTTTGTCTGCAACCATAAATGCAGAATAAAAACCGACACCAAACTGACCGATAAGTTCAGGAGCATCAACATTTTTATTTTCTTCGAGCTGTTTCAAAAACGCTTTAGTGCCGGATTTGGCAATAGTACCGATATTTTCAATGACTTCATCTTCAGTCATACCGATACCGTTGTCAATGATTTTTAATGTTTTGTTATCCTTGTCTGGTTCAATACGGATCGCCCATTCACGATTGTGCTGCGGATTGGTCAACCCTTCAAACCGGGCCTTGTCAATAGCATCGGCAGCATTTGCAACCAGCTCACGCAGAAAAATGTCCTTGTTTGAATAAAGCGAATGAATAACCAGATCCAGCAACTGCTGAACCTCTGTTTTGAATTGTTTTTTTGCCATAATATACCCCTTTTTAAAGTTGTTTTATCAATATAGTGAAATATACTCCGTTTTTGCAAAAATACAAGAGCAGAAACATACAGATAATCAGAGAAGATTTTCACATAATAGAGGTAATTTCAAAAGTAATTCAAAAGGCTCTGTACTAAACATTGACTGATAATTTGAAAAAATTGAGGGGTTTGGGGTATAGTGAATTGCGATAGCAATGAGCGACAATACCCCAATGTGGCTAATCCGGCGGAAGATTT
>JAFVPG010000380.1 GCA_017505415.1 Lentisphaeria bacterium
GCTTTTAGATTCGGCAAAGGATTTTGCGGCTTTTCCGGAGGGAAAGCCGGGGTTTGCTCGTACTAGAAAGATGCTTAGTGATTACTTTCCTAATTGGTGGAAAAACCGGTTTTTACGCTTTTTCTGTGGTGCTTGAGCATGCACCCATGTGAAAAATGCCTTCGATCTGCATTGTGTTGAGAGTGCCGTCATGCAGCATTTCTCTGAATTTATCGCGTTCAAAGTAATCATTGAATTTGAGCGGCGTCAGATTGCGCCATTTTTCTGAAGTTCCCAGATGATCGACAACGATAATATCAGTTATATTGCGGCGGTTGAGTTCCCAGATAATGGCACTGCCGATGAGACCGGCTCCTCCGGTGACGATAACAGACATATTATTCCCTCCCGAAAAAATATTCTTCCAAAACTAATGCAAATGCATGATAAAGAGGAAGATGCAGTTCTTGAATCTTGTATGTTTCACTTTCCGGTGCATGCAGTGTCATATCTGCGTATGCCTCGGATTTACCATGATTGATTCCGGTGAAAAGTATTGTTTTTATGCCAAACATTTTCGCCGTCATGAAAAGTTTGCGGATATTGTCTGCATTCCCTGAAGTGGAAAATCCGATCACTGCATCATTGGTTTTGCCGAGGGCTTGCAGCTGTTGTGCGTAGATGAGAGATGAATCTACATCGTTGGCAAATGCAGAACTGTAGGCGGGGTGTGACAGGAGAGAAATGCATTTGATACCCTGTTGGAGTGAAGCTGCGATTTTTTCTCCTTCATTGCCGTATGCATCTGCAAATTTTTTCTGCACATCTGCGGGGAGAGGACGTTTAGAACAGAACCCTTTCAGCAGTTCTCCGGCAAGGTGTTCTGAATCGCATGCACTGCCGCCGTTTCCGGCGAGAAAAAGTGTTCCGCCTTTTGATAAAGTATCAATGACTTGGTCACAGATTTTATTGAAATCATTTTCGAGTGCAGCAAGCTGCGGGTATCTTGCAATCAAATTTTGCCAGATAGATATTTTGCTCATTTTTTACCTCCATCATAATCGTGCATAGGAAAGTTGCGCTGCCGTGCCGCTTCGTAAAGTAAAATTGTTGTTGCGGTGGCGACATTAAGTGAATCAATTTTGCCGAGCATGGGAATGACCACTTTCAAATCAGAATCGTTCATCCAGAAATCTGTTAAACCTGTCTGTTCTCTGCCGACAACAATTGCAACCGCCTGTGTTAAATCAACATCAGTGTATTTTTTGTCAGTATGAGGTGTGGCGGCGAGAGTTTTGATATTATTGGCACGGAGCCATGCCATTGCCTCTTCAGATGTTGCTTCCGCCAGAGGAACAGAAAAAAGTGCGCCGGTACTTGCTCTGATTACATTCGGATTGTAAATATCGGTACATTTGTCACAGATTATAAGCCCGTCAACGCCTGCCGCATCGGCACTGCGGAGCATGGAACCGAGGTTGCCGGGTTTTTCTATGGCTTCAGCGACGAGATAGAGACCGTTGGGAACGATCGGCATCTCATTGAGGGTATGTCGTTTCATTTTTGCAATAGCTATCAAGCCTTCGGGGCGGTCACGGTAGGCGAGTTTTGTAAGTATTTGCGGGGTGACCTGCATGACCTTGACTCCGTTATTTGCGAGATTTTCCAGCAAAGGGTATTCATTTTCGCCGAGGAATTGTTCCGGGGCGAAAAAACATTCAACTATCTCCATGCCGTACTCCTGGCCTCTGGTCAGTTCACGATAACCTTCGAGGAGAGTGAGCTGTTCTTTCTCTCTGTCACGGCGTTCGCGCAGTTTGACTGCATGTTTGACAGAATTATTCTGAAAACTTGTAATTTTTAAAAATTCCATAAAAAACTCCGATTTATTATATATATTACAACAATATACACCTTTTTTCAAGAAATAAAAATGATTTATGTTGGTATTTTGCAAAAAAGAGGTTAAATTATAGTATAATTTACTTTTATTACGGGATTTTTATGAAAAAATATGCTGTTATTCTCGCCGGCGGTATCGGTTCGAGAATGAATACAACTGTACCGAAGCAACTGCTTGAAATCGACGGAGTGCCGATTCTGGCGTATTCTCTGCGTAAATTTGAGGAACATCCACAAATTGACGGCATCGTTCTTGTCATGCATGGAGATTATATCCATGAGGGCGAAAGGATCGCCGGAGAGTTGAATTTGCAGAAATTATTGAAGATAATTCCCGGCGGTTCCAGCAGAAAACAGAGTTCATTCAACGGCGTTGCCGCTCTGCCTGAAGAAGAGTCATTTGTGCTTATCCATGATGCGGCACGTCCTTTTGTCAGTGACCGTATAATCAGTGATTGCTGCAATATCCTTGAAACATGCCGTGCGGCAAGTACTGTCATCGAATCATCTGATACGGTTTATATCCTTGAAGATAATGGAGTTGTAAATGAAATTCCTGACCGTTCAAAAGTCGTTATGGTACAGACTCCGCAGTGTTTTCATTACAGTGTGATAGCTGAAGCGCACCGTTTGGGCGCAGAAGATCCCGAACTTAATTTTACCGATGATTCCGGTATGGTGCATCATTATGGTCTTGCAGAAGTGCGTTGCGTTCGCGGCGAACTTGCAAACCGCAAAATAACCAATCCCGGGGATTTGCTGTGAGAGGAGAGTGAATATGCGTGTGCTGATAATCAAAACAAGCAGTCTGGGCGATGTCATTCATGCTCTGCCCGCTGTTAATCTGCTGGTAAAAAATATTCCGGATGTAAAAATTGACTGGCTTATCAAGCCTGAATTCAAAAATATGCTGAAATATTGTCCGAATCTGGATGAAATAATCTTTTTTGAGGGTAAAAAATTTGCTTCTCTGCTTCACAGTTTCCGTTATACCCGTGAGCTTGTGCGCAAGATCAGACAGAAAAAATATGATATGGTCATTGACTTGCAGGGGTTGATGCGCAGTGCTGTTTTTGCCGGCTTTGCCGATGCAGAAATCAAAGCCGGTTTTGCCCGTCCGAGAGAGCGGCTTGCCGCACTTTTTTACAATAAACGTGTAGATGTTCAATTCCGTCATGCAGTTGACCGCAATCTTGATCTGGTGCGTGGTGTTCTCGGTCTGGAACTTGCAGCAGAGGTGGACATGGAACTTCTAAAATTGAAAAAATGTGATGAATTTGCCGTCGGTGCAGAAAAATTGCTTGAAGAATCTCCGTGGGACAGAGAAGAAAAACTTGTCGCCATTGTTCCCGGGGCCCGCTGGGAAAGCAAAAAGTTCCCTGTTGAATTTTTTGTTGAAATCATGGAAAAACTCCATGGCAGAATGAATGTATGTTTTATGCTCATCGGCGGACCGGATGAGAAAAAAGACGGCGAAAAAATTGAAGATACTGCCGCTCTCAGCAATATGAAGATAATCAATTTTATCGGCAAAAGTTCGATCGGAGAAAGTGCAGAATTGCTCCGTATTGCTGATTTTATACTTTGCAATGATTCAGGCCCGATGCATATAGGCGCATCAATGGGAACGCCGCTCGGTGCTTTTTTCGGTCCGACTCGCCCGGAACGTACCGGACCGTATGGAATACAATGCAGAGTTTTCCGTAATGAGAAATGTTCCTGTATCGGCTGTTTGAAACGCGAATGTCCTTTGACGCCGGACGTTCTCTGCCACAGAATGGATACAGACAAAATCGTAAAATATATTATTGAAACATTAAATAAAAAGGATTGAAAATGAACGCATTTGAAAAACGCAGTGTCAGGTACACTTTGAACTGTCCGGAAACTGATTTCAGCATCAATTTTGCCGGAATGAAATTTACAGAAAAAAATCTTGCTGATATGGCTCCGCTTTTTAAGAAGGCAGCCAAAGGTATTGCCGATATTGAAAGCGGCAAAATCAAAAATCCCGATGAAAAACGTAAAGTTACCCACTTTACCGATCGTATTGCTTATGCTGAAAGTAAACTTTTTCAGGAAGTTGAGAATTTTGCTTCCGACATCAGAAATGGCAAAATTACCGGTGCAACCGGCAAAAAATTTGATGCTGTTGTAATCAACGGTATCGGCGGTTCAGCTCTCGGTCCCCAGTTGATGCAGTTTGCAATCAATGGTCCTTATTACAATGAATGGAGCGTTAAAGAACGCAATGGCAATCTGCGCATTTATTTCCTTGACAATACAGATGCCGCCGGTTTCGTCGATATGTGCAAAGTCTGCGCCCCTGAAACAACTCTGCATCTTTGTATTTCAAAATCCGGCGGCACACAGGAAACTAAAAACAATCTTATTGCCACTGAAAATCTTTATGCTTCTTTGAAACTTGATTTTTCCAAACATGCCTGTGCCATTACAATGAAAGACAGTTCTCTGGATCAGATCGCCCGCAGCGGCAAATGGCTGAAAGTTTTTGAAATGGCTGAATCTATCGGCGGACGTACCAGTGAAACAAGTATTGTCGGTCATTTGCCCGCTGTTCTTTGCGGTATTGATTTCAAATCTTTCCTCAAAGGAGCATGCGCCATGGACGAGTGGACACGTTCTGCCAAAGCTCTTGAAAATCCTGCCGTAATGCTTGCTGCCATGTGGTATATTGCCGGAAAAGGCAAAGGCAATCGCAATATGGTAATTGTGCCTTATTCCGACCGTCTGGTTCTTCTGTCCCGTTATTTGCAGCAGCTCGTTATGGAAAGTCTTGGCAAAGAATTTGATCTTGACGGCAAAAAAGTTCATCAGGGTTTGAATGTTTTCGGTAATAAAGGCGGTACTGATGCTCACGCATTTATCCAGCAGCTCAATGACGGACGTGATGATTTCTTTGCCACTTTCATTGAAGTTCTGAAAGATGCCGATCAGCTCAATCTCGGTGATATGATGTTTATGGGTGATTATCTGCATGGCTTTATGGAAGGTTTGACTCTGGCTCTCCGCGGTAAAAAACGTCAGATCATTTCCATCAAGATTTCAGAAATCAATACTTTTAATCTCGGTATGCTGATCGCACTTTATGAAAGAGCTGTTGCAGTTTATGCTGAATTTATTAATATCAACGCATTCCATCAGCCCGGAGTTCAGGCTTATAAACTTGCGGCAAAAGGTGTGCTTGCAATGCGTGAAAAAGTTCTCGCCGTCCTTGCAGAAAGCGGCAAATATGAACTTACCGCTGCTGAAATTGCAGAAAAAGCAGGGTTGGAAGACAATGTTGTTGAAGTCGGTAATCTGATGGATAAATTTGCTTTCAACTGTCCGAAAGTAAACCGTAAATACGCCAAAAACAAAAAATGTTTCGTTTATTTCAACTGAAAAAAATTAAAAAATTTCTGATATTGCTTGCAGCGGTACTTACCGTGCCGCTCGCAGGTGCATCTTTTGCCGCCGAATGGAATCTTGACGGTTCTCCTGCGGACAGGGGGAAAATCAGAAAAATAGTTGAAGTATTCAAACAGGGCGATGTCGAACATATTTTCGATGAGAAAGGACGCAAGATACTGCGTACATTTCCGGACAGCAAGAGCGGCAAAAAAGTTGAATACCGCATGACTTATGATTCAAAAGGCAGATTGTCGCAGGTGGAATGTTTTATTGACGGCAAAAAAGTTTCAGTTGAAAAAGGCGTGTATGATGATGATGGTTTTTTGCGGTCGATTGTCTGTTATGATGCCGGTATGAAGGAACTTTTTTCAACTACTATGCTTGTTTATGATGAGAAGAGCCGTTTGTTGAAAATGTATGGGGTGCAAACTCCGGACGGAATCTTTGATTATTATTACCGCCGTAATAAAGCTGGACAAATCGTTTATGTCCGCTGTATGGTAAAAAATAAATTAGCTTCTGCAGCCAATTATTTATATGATGCAAACGGCATGCTTTCTGAAGTGCGCCGTTTCAATGAAAGAATGCAGAATTCCGGAATTTTGAGAAATTCATGGAAACTTGATAAAAACGGCAACTGGACGGAAAAAAAAAGTTTTTTGTATGCAACTTTTGCCAAACGTGCTGTTTTCGGTGAAATAGTTACCCGTAAAATTGAGTATGTCAAATAGGAGGTTTTATGAAAAAAATTCTGGTTCTGATTTTTTCTTTTTCAGCTTTGATTTTGACTTCGTGCCGCATTGCCAATCAGAATGATGCTTTTTATTCCATACGTATAGGAGTTATCCTGCCGTTGTCAGGGGAATTTGCCGCACAGGGGCGGGCTGCTCTTGACGGCATGGAACTTGCGGTGCGCTCTGTCAACCGTAACGGCGGCGTTGATTTGCGTAAAATTCAGTTGATAATCAAAAACAGTTCCGGCAGTCCGGAAAAAGCAGCGGCCCTCGCCGGGAGTATGATAGAAAATGATAACGTTGTTGCGCTCGTTGGCGCATACAGCAGTGCGGAAGCGGCGGAGATAAAACTTGTCGCAGAGGCAAAAGGAGTTCCTTTTGTCAGTGCGATGGCGACAAGCGGCAGTTTGATTGAGAATGCTGAATATACTTTCCAGAGTACTCTCAATGATGAAATCCAGGGCGCGGCATTGGCTTATTATATTGCTTATAAACGCAAATTTTATAATGTTGCTGTGATGATAAATACTGATAAGGATGCAGTTTATCAGCGGGGAGTTGCACAAAAAACAGCGCAGGCATGGGCAGATTTTGCCAAGCGTAAACCGTTGGTCATGAGTTACAGCAGTAAGCAGAAAACATTTGAATCGCAGATAAAAAAATGCATCTATGATGATATTAATGTCATAGTCCTGCCTGCTTATCCTGCAACTGCTGTCCGTTTTATACTTGAGGCAAGAAAACTTGGATACAAGGGGGCATTTGCCGGAACTGACAGTTATGACAGTCCGCTTTTGACCGGAAGCAATGAGGCGCTCGGAGATTGTTTTTTCAGTACGTCCTATTGTATCTCTGATGCTTCTGAAGCCAATAAGATTTTTAAAAGCCGTATGCAGCAGGAGTTAAAACGTGAACCCGGCTGTGCCGAAGCAATGGGATATGACTGTATAAATTTTCTGGCAAAAGCGTTGAAAAACGCCTATTCCCCGGATGATATTGCTTTCAATCTCAGAAATATACGTTCATTTTACAGTGTCAGCGGCATCATGGAGTATCACAAACAGAAAGAATTTTTACTGCATCCTGTTTTCATTATGGATATTGCAGGTATGAACATAAAACCTTATTTCCGCTGGAAAGTTGATTCAGAACAGTTGAAAAATTATCGCAAACGCGAAGAATTAAAATAAAGGAGAAAAAAATGTACACAATCCGTAAAGCCAAACAGATCGTAAATCTCAATTCTTCATTTGAAAATGGTGCATGGAAAGATGCTGAAAATCTTCCTATCAACATCGTCCGTCCCGAAAGTTCAGCACATCATCCTATCGTCAATGCCCGTATGCTTTATGATGATAATGGTATTTATTTGCGTTTTGAAGTTCAGGACCGTTATGTTCTCGCCCGTCAGACTGAATATCAGGCAGGCGTCTGCACTGACAGTTGTGTTGAATTTTTTGCCCAGCCCAAAGGCAGAAAAGATTATTACAATTTTGAAATGAACGCTGTCGGTACAGTTCTGCTTTACAACGTCGTTGATCCCGCCCGTGCTGAACATGGCTTCAAAGATTACACCGTCCTGACCGAAGAAGATTTGAGCA
>JAFVPG010000381.1 GCA_017505415.1 Lentisphaeria bacterium
AAAAATGAGAGACCTCTTGTGTCTCTCATAATATCTTTTTTTATTTGTTTTTATAATAAATAATTTGCTTTTTCTGATATGTGGTGTATCTTACAGAAAACAGCTATAAGAAAAGGATAAAATATGTTACAGAAGATCAAATCCGCTGAAATTAAGATTGCCGTTATCGGGTTGGGATATGTCGGTTTGCCGCTGGCTGTTGAATTTGGAAAAAAATTCGATGTCATTGGTTTCGATGTGAAAAATTCACGTCTTGAAGCCTTGCGGCGTTTTGAAGATGTAACTTTGGAAACTTCCACTGAGGAATTGAAAGCGGCAGTCAAGCTGCGTTACAGCAGTAATATTGATGATTTGCGTGACCGTGATATTTTTATTGTCACCGTTCCCACTCCGGTCGATCAATACAACCGTCCCGATCTTACTCCGTTGTATATGGCGAGTGAAACTGTCGGCAAAAGTATGAAAAAAGGTGCTGTTGTCGTTTATGAATCAACTGTTTTTCCCGGCTGTACCGAAGAGGAATGTGTGCCGGTGCTTGAAAAATTCAGCGGATTGAAGTTCAATAAAGAATTTTTCTGCGGTTATTCTCCTGAGCGTATCAATCCCGGTGACAAAGAACATACTCTGACTAAAATTCTCAAAATAACTTCCGGGTCAACCGCTGAAACTGCTGAAATCGTCGATGCTCTCTACAACAGTATTCTCTGTAACGGTACTCACAAAGCAAGCTGTATCAAAGTTGCAGAAGCCGCAAAAGTTATTGAAAACAGTCAGCGTGATTTGAATATTGCTTTTGTCAATGAACTTGCCAAAATTTTTCATCTCATCGGCATTGATACGAATGAAGTATTGGCGGCGGCAGGAACCAAATGGAATTTTCTCAAGTTCAAACCCGGTCTGGTCGGCGGTCACTGTATCGGTGTTGATCCTTATTATCTTACTCACAAGGCGCAATCTCTCGGTTATCTTCCTGAAGTTATTCTTGCCGGTCGCCGTATCAATGACGGCATGGGCAGATATATCGCATCTGAAGTTGTAAAATTGCTTATCCAGAAAGATTGCAAGATAAAAGGTGCCAAAATTCTTCAGCTCGGTATTACATTCAAGGAAAATTGTCCGGATATTCGCAACAGCCGTGCAGTCGATGTGGTTGAAGGTTTGAATGAATTCGGATGTGAAGTCGATGTTTTTGATCCATGGGCAGAGCCTGATGAAGTCAAGCATGAATATGGTATTAAATCAATCCGCAACGCCGATGAGCTGTTTCCGGAATTTTATGATGCTGTGATACTTGCTGTTTCACATCGTGAATTTGTTGATTTGGATATAAGCAAGTTCAAAAAGAGCAATTCCGTCGTTTATGATATAAAAGGAATTCTTGACAAAAATATTGTTGACGGCAGACTTTAACAGGAGTTTATTATGGCAGTAAGCAGAGCAAGTTTGCAGCAGAAGCTGAAAAAACTGATATATAAATTTCGTATTTACGGTGATTTTATGGTCGGAGTGCCTTTCGGCAACGGTCATGTGAATGATACATATTTGCTGACTTTTGATCAGGGCGGGGTGCGTTTGAATTATGTGCTTCAGCGTATCAACGGCGCTGTTTTCAAAGAGCCGGTCAAGGTTATGGAAAATGTTGATCGTGTAACAAAACATATTCTGACCAAAATTCAGAAAACACATTCTGAAACCCAGAAAAGAACTATACGGCTTTTGCGCAGTCATGATGATTTGCCGTATGTTTTTGATGATAATGGAAATTGTTGGCGCGCATATATTTATATAGAGCGTGCGCGTGCGTATGATGTGCTTGAAACTCCGGAACAGGCTTTCGGGATCGCTCATGCTTTCGGTGAATTTCAACAGCAGTTAATAGATTTGCCGGGTGAACGTCTGCATGATACCATTCCTGATTTTCATAATACCCCCAAGCGTATTGAACAGCTTGAGCAGGCAATCAAAGAGGACAAAGCCGGAAGAGTCAAAGATGTTCAGAAAGAGATTGATTTTATTTTGAGCCGCAAAGAAGATGCTTCGCTGCTGGTACGATTGAATCAATCCGGAGACATTCCTGAACGCATTACCCATAATGATACCAAAAGCAACAATATTTTGATAGATGACCTTTCCGGTGAGGGGATTTGTGTTATCGACCTTGATACTGTGATGCCGGGACTTTCGCTGTATGACTTCGGTGATATGGTGCGTACATGCACCAGTCCGGCGGAGGAAGACGAAACTGATTTGCGCAAAGTATTTATGCGTTTTGACATGTATGAAGCATTGTTCAGTGGATTTTGTGAATCAGCAGGAGCATTTATGACTGCCGCCGAGCGTGAAAATCTTGCCAATGCCGGTAAAATCATTACACTTGAAATCGGGACACGTTTTCTGACCGACTATTTGAGCGGTGATAAATATTTCAAGATCAAACGTGCCAATCACAACCTTGAACGCTGCCGTTCCCAGCTTAAACTCGTCAGTTCTATTGAAGAGCAGATGAATGATATGCTCAATTTGCTGAAAGATTGATATTTTTTTCATAGGCTTTGTATAAAATATTTGTTGATAAATAAGAAAATTAAGGGGGTTGGGGTATAGTGAGTTGCGACAGCAACGAGCGACAATACCCCAATGTAGCGAAGTCTGGCGGAAGATTTGTTTCGTCATTCCGCAAAAAAGCGGGAGGACGAAACGAACATTCCGCCGAAAAATAGCCCGCCACTATAC
>JAFVPG010000382.1 GCA_017505415.1 Lentisphaeria bacterium
CCCCAGACCCATATTTCGATGACGCTTTTTGCCGGGGGAGCGGCGGAGACGGTAATAACTGAAGTAAGGAGAGAGATGAATAAGATATTTTTCATAGCAGTACCTCAATGCTGACAGAGAAATTCTTTAGAATTGAGCAAAACCCACGGGATTCTGGCGAGCAGTTTCCAAGGAGTATATTTTTTGCCGAGTTCTTTGAAAAGTTTGTATTCTTCCGGTGAGGGCGGCCGGGAGTAGAAAAGCCAGAAAAGTTCGGTAAACTTATCCTTTTCAGTCTTCAGTTTTCTGTAAAGCAGATCATTAAGCCGGGAGTTGATATCGGCGGAGTTGAAAAGGAACATTCTCTGATCGGCGGTGATTTCGCTTTTGCGTTCCTCCGGAGTTCCCGAATCCCGTGACGGTCTGCCGAATGTGAGGAGGAATTGATCCGTTACCGACCCGTCGGGCAGGGCGGCGGCACGGTTGTTGTAGTAGGAAAACGGTTCGGGAATGACGCTCAAATAGGAGTACGGTTTGCCGGTGATTTGGGCGATCGAATCGGCGAGGACTTCGGCATCGAGCCTTCTTGCCGGATAAACGGCGGCGAATTTCACTGCTTGAGAATAATCAATGGAAGTTACACTCGCTGCTTTATAGGCTGGGGAAGTGCATATCTCCAAAAGAAGTTTCCGGAGATTGAAGTGATTTTTTTTGAATTGCTCTGCCAGATGTTCCACGATGGCGTCATCGGGTTCGACATTGCCGAAAAGCCACCTCCAGCATCTTTTTACGGCGGTTTTGGCAAATCTCGGATCGGCGGTGATTTTTTTGACCAGAGCATTACGCGGATCATTTGCAATGGGGACGGTGGAAAAAACGATCTCCTCTTTCCACTCTCTGGTGCTTTTGAATTTTATGACGGCAAAGGTCTCAAGGAGCAGATTTTTTTCTTCATTGCTTAATGAATTGAGATTTTCGCCGAGGAAAAAGGTGGAGACGGCATTGGCGATATTTTCCGCATTTTTCTGTGGTACGGCACGGAAAAAGTTGGCATATCCATTGCGGAAATTGCTGCCGGATGCGAGGAGTATATTGGCGGCGAATTGATCGTATGGCAGGTTATTCAATACGGCATAACAGAGCATCCGGGTGTATAGGAAAGCGGCATTGGGCCATAGGTTGATGGGGAATTCCGACTTGATCCGCAATTCATCACCGAGCCGCATGGCGGCGAACATGGCAAATTCTTCGGATTCAAGGAGCTGTTTGGCAAGCAGAAATTGTTTTTCCGGCTGTCTGCAAACGACATAGTGTTTGGCGTCCTCCGGGAGCGGCACTCTGCCGGTAAGATCGACATACATTCTCCGCACCAGTACGGAGTCGGATGCTTCATTGGGGACGGGGATTTTATGCTTGACCCACAGGCGGTGCAGGAAGCGGTCAAATCCGGAATTTACCTGTGAAGTTGAGTTTTTCTGATAGATATCAGAGGAAAAGAGCTGAAATGCTGTCAAAAAAACAGCGGCGGCGAGAAGAGTTTTGTATATAGGCATATTTCATCCTCCGGTTGAAAATCGGCACTGTCTTCACAGGATAATGTACTACCTGATTTCAGCTTTGTCAAGCCGGAGTGAAAAATTTTTAGAATGTGCTGGTTTCGTTTGCTTTGCAGTGTGCTTCAAGTGATTTCCTTTCTCCGGCGGAGGTCTAATGACCTCTTACAGCGGAGAATTTCGGGAGATTTTATGCGGATTTTGTCGGCAAACAGCCCTCTCTCCATTCTCCACAGAGAAAAATTAGAAGAAGCAGAAAAGTTGCAAATCCATTTGACACAAGGGGTTTTGTGCAAGAAATAAAAAAGTCCGAATCAGAGGTCTGACTCGGACGGAGAATACATAATGGGGTGCAAGTTACCGTTTCCACACCTCGACTTCACCAAAGAGAGTTCAAATCTCTCCTGACAGAGAAAAAATTAACCGCATAAATGCAGTTTGACGACCTCTTGCCTCAAAAAAGTATTAGTTATCTCGCCCTGCGTAGTACGCATAAATAACTGCGGAACCCCGACCTGTTATTGTAAAAAACAGAGAAAAAGGCACAAAATACAACTTTGCAGTAAGCTGGATTTGGAACTGTTTTAACAAATCTTTTGCCCTCTACGGATGGCGGTATCGTTAAAACGGTGTCGTTTTTTATTTTTAAATAATTTTTTTATTTGAATATCGAATCAGGGAAATATATTATAATTGTGTTTTTTTAATTCTACTTTTGCTTGTGCAAAAACTTTATTAATTCATACAAGCCGGAGAACAGTCCGATGATGCCGAGTCCGCTTATTATACTTCCGGTTAAATATCCCCACCAGACAGGAAAGCGCATGGTCAAGGCAGTTCCGCCAATGATCATCATACACAATACTGTTACTGTAATAAATGAAACGAATGTTTCTTCCCATAAACTTGTTTTAGGTCGAAAGTTGGTGAACTGCAAACCATCACCATCAATCAGATCATCCAGTGCATGCCATAAAGGTCCGTGAGTCATAACTCCGGAGATACGATACTCTGCAACATGCGCAATTTCGTGGAGAGTGGTTTTGTAAAGAAACACTTCCCGGTCAGATGAATCCAACCGAGAAGTGTTCAGCTCGATATGATCAGGATATGCCATCCCGTTAAGGGTGTCATCCAGTTTTTTGAAAACGATTTTGGGGCATTCCCCAATTTTTTTACTTCCAACAAGTTTTGAGGATTTTATTTTCTCCCATGCCTGTTCAGCTAATTGCGAACAATGTGATTCATATGTTATCATATTTACCGCCAGTAACGTTTTATATTTCAAAAACCTGCTTTGGCAAGTATTTCTATTATGATAATTGCTGCAATTATGCCAAATAAAATCAACAAAAAACCACAACCAAAATCTATGCACTTAAACATAAATATGATTACTCTTCATTTACTGATTTACAGTCGAGCGAACCATTATTAGAAATGATTCCACTTCCTAGTCTCGTTAGCCCCAAATATTTGTCTTTGCCTCCATAAATGCATACAGACAGTTTATTGTTTGACATCTTGTCTATACTAATGTTTATGTAACGATATTTTTTTGTTGCGACAGGCATATTTTTTAGAGTCCACGACCCTGAATTATCAAAAAAGATAACTGTAAGCCAGGGGGGATTTTTTTCTAATGGCAACTTAAAGACATACTTGCCAACATCATATTTATAATCTTGAAGCTTACATAATGTACCATCTACATCAGCAAAAACAGGATCTTTCCCACGATTATCGAACGAAGTTCTGGAACTATATATCAAATATGAAATACCTCTTCCGCTATTCGATTGATAATCAATCTCCCATGTTCCAACAGCTCCTCTTTTCCATAAATAATCTTTCAAATGACAAATGTTGCATACGGTATTTCTTTCTGCAAACGCAAGATTTCTACCGCATTTTAAGCATCTGGCTGCAAAACATGGTATACAAAATAATGCTATAAGTGCAATAATAAATATTTTCTTTGGAAAATATGTGCCCATCTTTTTATGTTTCCCTTACGAATTTGCCAACATGACCAGAATGACGATTATAGCAATAATTACCGCAATGGCTGTCGCACAACCATTACCACCGGGAGCTTCATCTGGGATTTCTGTGATTTTCCATGCCATTTTTACATTTCCTTACTGAAAAATTTTACTGTAGCACTGCAGCAAAGAAATTCAAAGGACAAACGGAGTCTTCAGTGAATAGCGTGGAATAAAGGAGGAAATCGGACAATAAAAAAGCCGAATACTCCAGAATTGCACTACATCCGGGGCCCGACCAAGAGCCCGCCAACACCAATGCAAATAGG
>JAFVPG010000383.1 GCA_017505415.1 Lentisphaeria bacterium
CGACGGTATGATCGTGACAGGAACTCAACTCCTTGGTTCAAATGAACTGGAAAGCTACGGCGACCACCGCATCGGCATGGCACTCGCTGTGGCTGCTCTCAATGCAGATTCACCCAGTATTATCAACGGCATTGAATGTGCGGCGGTGACTTATCCTGATTTTGTAAAACAGTTTCAGCAGCTCGGAGCGGATTTCAAGGTAATTGACTGATGAATAAATCAAGAGACATCCAATTTTTCATTTTTCCTGTACTTATGACATTGAGCGTAATGTTAATAGTACTCTATCGTCCATTGTGGTTCGATGAAGCGTTGACGCTGATGAATTTTGTCAACGGCAAAAGTTTAAGTCAAATATATCACAGTTACATAATTCCCAACAACCAGATAGTTTACTCCATGTGCCTCTCGCTCTGGACGCAAATGACGAACTGTTTTTCAATGAATTACGACTTTGCATCCAGATTGCTGTCAGCAGTATTTTCCACTGTTGCAGTTATTGCACTTTATTGCGGCTTCAAACGTGAAACCGGCGGCAAATGGGGGATGTTTTTCATCATATCAAACATATATTTCTGCGTACCGTTTGTAATTTACGGAACGGCAGTCAGAGGTTATCAGTTAAGTTTCATGCTTTTGATATTTCTGACATGGAGTATCAAAAATATCAGCCGTAAAGTCACATGGAAAAATCTTTCCGTTTACACAATTTTGTCTCTGCTGCTGGTCGGAACGATTCCGACCAATCTGCTCGGCATCGGAATGGCAGTTGGAATTTTTATGCCTGAACTCTGGGGCAAATGGAAAAGGATTGCCGCACTGGCAACGATTCCTTTTATAATGTTTTTTGCCTTTTATGTCCCGATCTGGGCTAAATTCATCAATGTATGCAATCTCGGCGAAGGTCTGACTGACCGCACAATGGCGATAATTGTGCCTTACGCCGCGTTCCTGCTCAATTATCCGCTTCTGACGGTAATTGCACTGTGGGGATGGATTCTGGCCTGCAAACACCGCAAAATACGTTACAGAAACGTTTTTCGTTTCATGGCATTACTGCTCTGGATAATTCCCTGTCTTATTCTGAAAGTCGCACCGTTCAACCGGGTTTTTTATCCCTGTTTTGCTCTGTTGATAATCGTTGCAGGAATGGGAATCAAGCATTGGATATATCTCTTTTTTCGCAAAATTTCAAACCGCAGACAGCATATTGCGGTATTGATTTTCGGCATACTTATAATCGGAAATTTCCTTTTGCTCAAAAACAATTCTGTGGCACAGACGATACAAAAATCCATGAAATTTACGGAAATGACAGATGATTATTTTCTGCCGTATTATTTTAAAGAGGAATTTTTTCCACCATCAGTCATAAATCAGATAAACAGTCAGTATATCAATAATGTCAATCTCGTATTCCTGACCTTTGAAGCCGACAGCCGTGCATTATATTTTTATGCAACTTTCGGCGGCAGAGACAACAGCAAATATCTGCTTGACGGTCCGCAATTCAAAGTTGCATATCTCCCCTACCGCACACTGATAGTTCTGCCCGTTAACGGTGATATTGAAAAATACAAAAAACGTTTCAATCTGCAGAACCGCCGTGTCTCGAAACTCTTTGTCAACGGCTGGCACGAAGTCTGGGAGGTGCTTTAATGAATTTTGATCTCATAATTATTGGCGGTCCGACCGCAAGCGGCAAAAGCGCCCTTGCCCTCGATATTGCCCGCAAATACAATGGTGAAATAGTCAACTGTGACTCAATGCAGCTTTACAAAGGTCTTGACATCGGCACCGCCAAACCAACTGCCGCAGAACGTGCAGAAATTCCTCATCACCTGCTGGATGTTTATGAAATTACTGAACGCTCCGATGTTTACAAATTCCGTCAAACAGCACTTGATTGTATCAATGACATTCTCAATCGTCAGAAACTTCCTGTTCTCGTCGGCGGCAGTGGTTTTTACTTGAAAGCTCTGACGCAGGGTCTGGATGATTTACCGGGAGATGTTGAACTGCGCAAAAAACTTGACGAACGCTATGACGGCGATGAGAATTTTGCTGAACTCCGCAAAGTTATGTCATCCAAAGCCCCTGCCGCACTGGAAAAGTTTTATAATCATCAACGCAAACTTATCCGTGCATTGGAAGTTTTTGAACTTACAGGAAAATCAATTCTGGAATTACAGAAAAGTACACCGGAACCGTTTCCATTCAAATACAGATTCATCACTCTGCTGCCGGAACGCGAAATACTGAAAAACAAAATCCGCCGCCGTGCAGAAATAATGCTTGAACATGGCTGGCTCGAAGAAGCCCGAAAAGCTCTTGATGCCGGACTTTTGAATACACCGACTGCACATCAGGCTCTCGGATATGATGAAATAGGAAAATTTCTCAACGGCAATTCAACCAAAGAACAGCTTATTGAAAGAATAAGTACAAAAACATGGCAGTTCGCCCGGCGCCAATATACCTGGTTCCGCCATCAACATCCGGAAAGTGTCATAATATCCGATGCTTCTGAGTTTTCAATCAATTAAACTCAAACATTTTTGTATTTCAGGTTGCTGTTGCGAAACTGTTTTGAGTTTTTTGCAACAGCCCCTGTTATATTTTCTGATTTCAAATTTTATTAAAAATACAAATCACGGACACCGGATTTGATTTTAGCAAGACGTTCACGGATAAGCTTTGCTTTAGCCTCATCAGCAACTTTGGCAAGTTCACGGTCAATGAGAGCATAACCTGCGGCTTTTGTTGATTCCGGAGCATAATCTTCAAGGTATTCAGAGAGAGTCAGAAGGGCATTCGGGGTACAGAAATTATGAATAAAACCGGGAATAGCATATTCCATAAAATGCTCTCCTGTTCTGCCGAGACGGTAACAGCTGGTACAAAAACTCGGGATATAATCTTTGTTCATCAGCCATTCCATAACTTCTCCGAGTTCACGGGGGTCTCCGATTTTGAACTGTTCACGGTTGAGCTGTTGTTCGCCGGTGCGTTTAGTCTGATATGAGCCGATTTCAAGACGTGTACCGGCATCGATCTGGGAAACGCCGAAGTCAATGACCTGATCACGGATTTCAGCGGATTCACGGGCAGTCATAATCAAGCCGGTATAGGGAACTGCAAGACGCAGCACTGCGACAAGCTGTTTGAATTGTTCATCTGTTGTCTGATACTTCAAATCCAAATCCAAACCGTGCGCAGGTTTGATACGGGGGAAACTGATAGTATGCGGTCCTACACCGAATTTATCCTGCAAATGCAGTGCGTGAGTGACCAGCCCGAGGACTTCAAATCTCCAATCATACAACCCGAAAAGCGCACCGATACCGAGGTCATCACAGCCGCCTTCAAAAGCTCTGTCCATACCATCCAGACGCCACATAAAATCTCCCTTCATGGTGTTTTCGGGATGATACCAACGGTAAGCCTGTTTGTTATATGTTTCCTGGAAAATCTGATAAGTTCCGATGCCGGCTTCTTTTATAATACGGAATCCGTCAACGCTCTGCGGGGCAGCATTGATATTGACACGGCGGATTTCTCCGTTGCCGATTTTGGTCTGATAGGTCAAACGTACAGTGTGAGCAATAAACTCAGGAGAATACTGCGGTGCTTCACCGTAAACGAGAATAAGACGTTTATGCCCCTCATTTTCGAGTGCGAGAACTTCATTTTTAAGTTCTTCATCACTCAACGTATGACGGACAGCAGTATGCAGAGAGTTGCGGAATCCGCAGTATTTGCAATTATTGATACAATAGTTACCGACATACAAAGGTGCAAAAAGTACGATACGATTACCGTAAACATCATTTTTGAGTTTGCGTGCAGTATCATAAATCTCTTCAAGCAAATCAGGTGATTTAACCGCCAACAGTGCGGCAGTTTCTTCAACAGAAAGCGGCTTTTTTTCAAGACTTTTTGCCAGTATTTCACGAACTTTTCCGGCATCTTCAACCGTATTGTCAATGAGAGACTGGATCTTTGCATCATCAATAAAATCAAATGCACCTTTAGAAAGAGTTTTGTCAATATTCATCATTTTTTCACCTCTGTATTTTAAATCCTTCTATTATGATATTTT
Organism: Lentisphaeria bacterium; assembly: GCA_017505415.1. Classification (GTDB taxonomy): domain Bacteria; phylum Verrucomicrobiota; class Lentisphaeria; order Victivallales; family Victivallaceae; genus RGIG5270. Next base: position 4,103 of record JAFVPG010000383.1, read on the forward strand.
TTACTTCATTCAAACGTTCTTCCACGCCAAGTCCGATCCAGTTGAAAGCGGCATGACGATTGAAACTCATCAATGCTCCCAACAATGACACAGCCGCATATTTTGAATCAATTTTCCGGAAAATACCTCCATTTATACCTTCATCAACAACGGAGGCAAAACAATCAATTATAGTATCGAAATATTTTCTGGCACATGCCGCATTTTCATCATCCTGCGGCACAACAGCGAAACGTGCCATAAACAAAAAACGGTGTGCTTCAAAATCTTCACAGATAACTCTTGCCAGATGGATAAGTTTTTCAGACGGATCACAAATTTGAGAAGCCGCTTCAAGAAGTTTTCCGGTAATTTCACGGCGGGAATCATTTATAGCCTCATCTATAAGCAGACGGCGCGACGGATAATAGTTATAAACTGTCATGGAAGTGACATTTATTTTTTTTGCCACATCGGCAATACTTATCGCACTAAGCTCTTTTTCTGCCAGCAGTTCATAAACTGCACTGCGCATACTTTGACGCATAGTCTGTTCCAAAACAGCTTTTGCATTCTGACTCAATCTCGGCATAAAGACTCCATTTTTACTTTACATGTTATATAATATACTTTATAACCTATAAAATTACAACTCTTTTTCACTTTTTTTATGGATTTTTTCAAAAAACAGGCTATAATATATAAATGTTAAAATATCAACCTCCCTTTTACAATGGAATTTAATATGAAAAAATTTAATGTCGGCATCGCTGGTCTCGGAAGAGCCGGATGGAATATGCACTGCAAAGAGCTTGACAAACTGCAGGACGAATTCAATATCGTCAGCGGCTGCGATATTGCACCCGACCGCTGTGCTGAATTTAAAAAACGCTATCCGAATGCAACAGTTTACGAAAACTTTTTTGATTTTATCAAAGACTCTGAAATTGAAATCGTTTCAATCGTAGTACCCACTCTGCTCCATGTAGAGTATACCCGTGCCGCACTTGAAGCAGGCAAAATTGTTTATCTGGAAAAACCGATTGCACTCAATCTTGATGAAGTTGCCGAACTTGACAAACTTCACCGCATGTATCCCGATAAAATTTTTGTCCGTCACAACCGCCGTTTTGAAGCGGCATTCAATCATATTTCAGAAATTATTGCTTCAGGTAAACTCGGAGAAATCTTTGAGGTACGTCTCTGCCGTCACCGCTTCCAAATGCGCAACGACTGGCAGACTATGCCGGAATGCGGCGGCGGTCAGCTGAACAACTGGGGACCGCATCTCATCGACCATGCATTGCGTTTCCTTGACAGTCCGGTTGCTGATCTCTATGCAAGTCTGCAGAGAATCAACTGTGAAGGTGATGCTGAAGATCATGTCAAATTTGTTTTGACCGGCAGCAATGGACGCATAGTTGATGTGGAAATTTCCGATGGAGCGACACTTTACGGAGATGTTTATTTCATAATGGGTACGAGAGGTACTCTCCGCTGTGCCGATGAGAAAATCATTGAAATGCGCACACTCCCGGATGATTTTAAATATCCGGAAAAACATCCCCATGCCGAATCTCTTCCCCGCAATACAGGTTACGGCAGCTGCGCAGATATAAAATGGATCGAAGAAAAAATTGAAGTAAATCCGGCAAATAAATATGATATGACCAAAGCCTATCATTATCTTTTCCAGGCACTTGCAGGAATTGTCCCATATCCTGTCACTATGGAACAGGCACTCAATGTTGTACGTCTGACCCAGCGTATCAAACAAAGTACCAACGTGATTTTACGTAATAAAAATATTTGAATATATCAACCCCCGAAACGGAGTATTACAAATGAAAATTGAAAAAAATTACGATTTCCGTCAACGTTTTGACGAAGTCCACAAACCCAATCGCAGAGATTATTCTCTCCAAGCCAACAGCAACGAATTTGTTATCACCGAAGATACCGTTATCGTTGTTTCCGCCAATGCCGACGCAACCATTATGACTGCTGCTCAGGATCTGCAGGATTACTTTTTCAAAAGTATGGATATGAGTTTGAAACTCAAAAAAGGCGAAGCATGTGCAAATTCCATTTATTATGATGTCAACAGTTCTGTTGTCAAAGACGGATTCATCCTTGAAGTTACTGCAAACGGTATCAAAATCACAGGCAATATGTCCAAAGATGCTTTCTGCGGTTCTGTTTATCTGGAAGATCAGCTCAATTTGCGTGAAGCACCATATATTGAATTCCAGACTCTCGAACGCAAAAAACTTTTTACCCCCCGTATCGTACACTCCGGATGGGGCATTGAACTTTTCCCCGACAGCCATTTGAATGCCATTGCGCATGCCGGTTTTGATGCTGTCGTAGTTTTCGTTACTGCCATTGACAAAACAAACGTCGGTGTCCTTGACATCAACAACCTTATCGCCCGCGCAAAAAAATACGGTCTGGGTACTGTCCTTTACAGTTACCTGCCCGCTTACAAACATCCCGATGATCCGGATGCCAAAGAATTTTTCGACAAAGTATACGGCAACCTTTTCCGCTACTACCCCGAAGCTATCGGCGTAATGCTGGTCGGTGAATCCGCTCAGTTCCCCAGCAAAGATCCCCGTACAACCGGCAAACGCCACAACGAAAGTATCGTCGATGGTATTCCGGATGTCAAACCCGCTCCCGGCTGGTTCCCCTGCGCAGACTATCCTGCATGGATCAAATGCGTTGCCGATGCAGTTCA
>JAFVPG010000384.1 GCA_017505415.1 Lentisphaeria bacterium
CGGAATGTTTGATTGCTCCTTCCATTTTTTTATGGAATGAGCAATCAAATCTTCCGCCGGATTAGCCACATTGGGGTATTGTCGCTCATTGCTATCGCAATTCACTATACCCCAAACCCCTCAATTTTTTCAAATTATCAATCAATGTTTAGTACAGAGCCTTTGAAAAAAAGTGAAGGAAACAGCTTTCTTTGAGCACTTTCTTTCACTTGGAAAGAAAAATATTATGAGAGGACAAGAGGTCTCTCATAATATCTTTTTGGGAGGCTTATTTTTTATTTCTCTGCTTTTTTGAATTCGACATCGTAGCCGGTAGTCTGTTTACCGACTTTGAATTTGTGCTTTGTTTCAGCTTTGCCGTCAAGTCCGATCTTTTCGCTGCTTTCGACTTCGACATTGTCCTTGACGCAGTTGAAATCGCCGTAGCCGAATGCACCGTACGGTGTGGCAAGTCCGACACCTCTGACGTGGATGTTGTGTCCGCAGCCAGTCATTATAAATGCGGCAACTGCCGCCGTCAGAATGATTGATTTTTTCATGCTGATTTCTCCATTTTGTTTTCAAGTTTTTTTATACGTTTTTCGTGTTCGGACATCATGATTTTGCAGAAGCGGTCTGGTACGTATTCCTTCAAATCTTTCCGCAAGGCCCGCAATTCGTAAATAATGATACCCAACAGAATTGACAATAAAATGCCAATCACACCTGCCATGACCGAGATTTCATTTGTCAATACTTCAGTCATTTTTACCTCCTTTTTTGTTATTGTTTTTATTTCCTGCCTCATTATAGGCTCGTACACCGAAAGTTTCCAATATCCAGTAGAACTGTCGGACACGGCGGAAACCGATGTAGCGGCGCAAGTCGTACCATTTGAATCTTGCTCTGACTTCGATATTGCCGTTGGTGAAAAAATGTCCGTTAGCTTTGTGAAAACCGATTTGCGCCTCAAACTCCGCATCGTGCAGAAATGCCGTTGCCTCAAGATATTTATAAATCCAGCTCAAGATTTTACGGTATTTTGTGGGCAGCCATTCCGGACCGATGCCGTTGCAAATGATACGGAGTTCATTATCGGTGAACTTTTCGAGAACTTCCACGCCCTCAAACTTGAGAGCGTGGCACTTTTCACGCAGTTTTTTAACTTGCATTAAATTCATCTTGCTCCTTTCGGGAAATTAAGAATTAAAAATTAAGAATGAAGAATTTAGGCGGCATTTTTCATTTTTAATTCTTCATTTTTCATTCTTCATTTTTATACCTCATTCTTGTCACTGACTTTCGGCGCAGTTTCCGGAACGGTTCTTTCAAGCTGCGGTCGAGCAATAACATGACGTACCCATGGAGAGGTGTTAGCCGCGGCATGACCGAAACGGTGATAATAAAATGCCGTCCCGTTGTTTGGCAATTTCACAACAACCTTGCAAAATCCATCTTCACTGACATTATCTCCCGTAACCAGTCCGGCAAAAACTCCACGCCTTAAATCAGTCCAGTTTTCCCCGTCATCACTGCCCTGCAAAAAGCAGTTGGTATTCCACTGCATATAATCATCACAATAAATACAAAGTTCTTTTATCAGAACTTTACGCTTTTTGTTCTGCCACTGCAGCCAGTCCCCATCTGCTCCTGTCGTACCGGCATTCCAAATTTTATGCATATCATCATCAAACGCTTGCCACGGATAACGATCGTCATAATAAGCATGCGCCGAAACTTTCCACTCATCGTTTTCATCGGAAGTCATATTTCTCGGACATGACCACAGAGCATCTTCAGAAAAATCAATATTACCGATTTCCATTGTCGGCATTGCATCATAAATCCGACCTTGTACCGGCATATAATCACCATAAGTCAGTCTGGTTGTTTCAGATTCATAGTTCCATTTGCCGTTTTCGTCCTGATAAAGTTTGCAGCCTTCCCAGTATTTTTCAACCGGGTCAGGAACCGGCGGAGCGACTTTTGCACCTTCAAGCGTAACAGTGCTGCTGCCGTTGTAATGCTCCCATACAAGAGATTCATAACCATCAGAAGGTCCGTCGGTAGGATTCTCCCAATCGTAGTACGATTGAATATAACCCTTGGATATACGTCTGTAATCCTGACCGGGTACAACAACAAAGCCTGCACTGTCCGGATTTCCCATTATCGCACAGCCATCCTCTTTCAGCCAAATCATGGAACTTGTATACTGCGCATCCGGATTGGTCAAAATGTATTCGCCATTGGGATTACGGGCTGCAACATCTTCGGGCAAATCCTGCGTGTTCCAGTCACTGTCAATATAAGTACCGCCGACCCACGGAGTTTCAGGCATACCGGAAACAATGATTTTATCAAGGCTGAAATAGTTGCGATTGACATAAGAACAGATAAATTTGCCCTGCGGTTCAAGATTTTTGTAAAGCCATGCCGCCTCAATCGTTGCGTCGCTGTTGTAAATATGACCGACCTGAACAATGCGGCTTTTATTAAACTGCATCATCGTTTCAACAGAAGTTTCATCAACGGCGTAACCGTCATCGGTCAGCACAATCTTCGCTCCGGTCCATGTGCGGATGCCTTCATATGCAGGGTAAACTGTACTTTTTTTGACTTCAATACTTGAATTGCCGTCCATGGCCGCCCAGCCTTCCAACAGCTCACAGGATTCAGCGACAATGCCTTCACTATTTTTCAATACCCATAACTGACGGGAAAAATCATAACTGATTTGATATGATACACTGGAATCTTTGCTTGACCACATTCTGTAAAACTCTGTCAAATACGGACTTACCTGAAATAAATCAAGCTGTAATTCCGTTCCTGCACCGCTGCCATCATTCAACGGTGTGTATATCCCTAATTCCAAATCAAAATATTCAGGGTAACTCTGTTCGTATTGAAACGATTTGCAGAGGAAGAAATCCGTATTAACACCGGTCGGAACATCGGGATCATCCGGAGTATCGGGAGTGTCAGGATCATCCGGCTCAGTGGAAGTACCAGCATTGATGTTGTCGGCATATTGACTGAAAGGCAAATCGTCCGGCAGATTGAATTTAGTTTTTATAGCATTTTTGCTGTTCAAAATATTTTGCAGTTTATCAGCAGTAGTACCCATATCAAACCTCCTCCCCGTTGATTTCATCCAGAATCGAATTGATGTCACCGATTGCTGTATCAAATTCATCCTGTGTGACAAAATCGCCGTCAGGTGCAGTTTCTCCGGTGTTTATTGTAATATCGCCGGAAAGCTCCACACCGTTTATAGTCGGTTTATCTGTCAAATCATTGTATGACCCGCTGAATGAATTTTCAACAGGTTTCAAATTATCGACATACTCTCTGGTAGCAATTACCTCTGTATCCACAGAGACAATATTATCGCTGATATTATTCCGCTGCCGCCGGAGTAAACTACAGAGGGGACAATTTCCAAATCAGTGATTTCTGCCATTTTATGAGTATGCTGCAGCGGCGCTTTAGCTCCGAGCAGAACCTGCAATTCTTCTTTTGTCATTATCTCCGCTTCAGGAATGTCTTCAAATTCAATCTCTTCACACGGACGGTTTTCTGCAATAAAATTATCTTTGGCAAGTACAACTGTTGAAAGAGTATCAACAGATTTTGCCAGAATGACGAAAACTCCCTTAAGAGACTTTGCACGTTTCATGGCTTCAGAGAAACGGACAGTATTACTTTTAATACGGAAAGCAAGAATACCATTCTCCAGGTCGCTTTCTTCAGGGATATATGCTGAAGCAAACATTATTTCTGTATCACCGTCATAATCTGAATCTCCAATGATCCGGTAAGCAAGATTTGCTGATAATTTTTTCGGCTTCAAAGTGATAACATTATTTTCTTCATGAACTTCATTAAACGATGCAAAAAACATCACTTCATCCGCCAATATAAGTTTCGGCAGATAATCATCACGGGAAATCCTCACACCGTCAGCTGTTATCAATGTACCTTCGGCGCAATCAATATATGTTGAAATTTCACGAAACTGCATCATTAAAACTCCTTTCTTTTTGAAAATGATTCAGTTGCAAACCCCGAAAAAAGATTCAGTTGTCAACTTTTTGCATCTTGCGGCTTGCTTTTTTCAAGAAAAGAGTTACATTTGTAATACGTAATATGGAGAGAAAAAATATGAAACTTGAAAAAATAGTAAAATATCTTGATACAGAATTGAAACTTGCGGATTTTCCCAGTGATGTTTCAAATAATGGATTGCAGATCGAAGCCTGTACTGAAGTCAATAAAATCCTGTTCGGAGTTGACGGCTGTCTGGAACTTTTTGAAATCGCAGCTGAACAGAAAGCCGACCTTGTCATTGTTCACCACGGCATCAGCTGGGGCGGCAATCCGAAACGTTTCAGCGGATATGTCGGCAAACGGCTGAATCTGATGTTTCAGAACAATATCTCGCTGTATGCGGCACATCTGCCGCTCGATGCACATGCTGAACTCGGCAATAATGCTCAACTCTGCAAAATACTCGGCCTTGAACATCTGAATAAATTTTTTGAATATGCAGGTGTAAAAATCGGTTATATTGGTGATTTACCGCATAAAATGTTGTTAAAAGACATCGCCGCCATTTTTGAAGACCGGCTTGACACCAAAGGCAAACTTCACGGTGATAATGATTCGCTGATCAAAAAAATCGCTGTCGTTTCCGGCGGCGGCGGCATGGAAAGTCTGGAACAGGCAGCAGCAGCAGACGCAGATTTGCTGATAACCGGTGAATTCTGCCATGAAATGTATCACTTGCAGCAGGAACTCAATATTCCAGTACTTTCACTCGGACATTACGCCAGTGAAACTGTCGGAGTAAAAGCCGTGATGAATGATTTGAATGAAAAATTCGGTATTTCCGTTGATTTTGCCGATATTCCAACCGGATTGTGAAAAATGAAAATAGTTGCAGACGACAAAATCCCTTTTTTGCGTGGAGTATTTGAACCATACAATATCCATGTTGTATACAAAAAGGGTGCAGACATAAATAATTCCGACCTGACAGATGCCGATGCTCTGATCGTCAGAACACGTACAAAATGCAATTATGAACTGCTGAAAAATACTGCCGTCAAAGTAGTTGCCAGTGCAACTATAGGTACTGATCATGTCAATATTGCCGAACTTGAAAAAATGAATATCGCTTTTTTCAGTGCGCCCGGCTGCAATGCAATGTCAGTACAGCAATATATTGTTTGCGCACTGCTCCGTCTGGCAGAAAAATACAACATTCCGTTACAGCAGAAAACTATCGGAATCATAGGCGCAGGTCATGTCGGGTCAGCAGTGGAAACTGCATGCAGAAATATGAATATGCAAGTTCTGCTCAATGATCCTCCCCGCGCTGCCGCTGAAGGTGAAGACAAATTTACAACGCTTGAAGAGTTGTTGAAAAAATCTGATTTCGTCACCATGCATGTACCGCTCGATGAATCAACAAAATATCTGGCAAATCAAAAATTCTTTGACCTGATGAAAAAAGATGCTTTTTTCATAAACAGTTCAAGAGGAAAAGTTTGCAATAACAGCGTTCTTAAAAATGTTCTGCTCAAAAAGCAAATTGCAGGAGCTGTCCTTGATGTATGGGAAAATGAACCCGATATTGATACTGAACTGCAAAAACTGCTTGAACTCGGCACCATGCATATTGCCGGATATTCCGCCGACGGCAAAGCAAACGGAACTTCCATCAGCGTAAGAAATATAGCAAAAATATTAAATATAAAAGAGTTACAGAATTTTGAAGTTAAATCTCTGCCTGCACTGTGCGATGAAACTTTACAAATCAATTCCTCATCCCCGCAGGATGCTTTGATTACTGCGGCAAAAAAAGCATACGATATTCAAGCCGACAGTGATAATTTATCAGCCCGACCTGAAAATTTTGAAAAACTCAGAGGTGATTATCCCTGCCGCCGTGAATTTCATGCATGGACAGCAGACGGTTCAAATCTGACAGATGAAGCAATCAGTTTATTAAAAAAAATGAACTTCAATATAAAAGGAAATAAATGATGAAAAAAATAATTCTTCTGATTTTTTTTGCGCTTGCCAATCTTTTTTTATGCGGATGCGGTGAATACATCATAATCAATGGGGTCTCTTATCGTGTGCTGAGTGAGGACGAAGAAAGAGCAATGCTCTCTTTTGCCCGTATGACACTGCTCAATTCAGGAGAAAAGATGACTGCTCAACAGAAAAATTTTATCCGCACCCAAACCCCGAAAATACGAATTTCATATACCGGAGACAAAAGCGGCAGGGCATCATACGAATGGATTTTCAATGATGAAATACTTTTCCGTTTGAACTGCGATGGTGAATTTTTGACTGATTCAATGGCAGTTAATGCCCGCAAAGTCAATCTGGTCGAAAATTTGAAAAAAGGTGAAAAATCAAATCTGGAAAAACTTACTCTCAAGGAGATGGATTTTGATAAAAAATAAAATTACTCAAAAAGAAGTTCATGCTTTATCGGCAGTTCTTCTATGTCTGATTTTTTTCATCATCATACCGTTCATACTGGTACATTTTCTGCCTGCGTCAGCAGATTGGCTGAGAAAACAGAATCTGTTACTGATGTCTCCGGCAATAATAATAGGATTGCTTCTTAATTTCATCACCGGAGAAACATTACTGAAAAAAAGCGACTTCATAAATATTCCATTCGGCAGAATATCACTTTGGAGTATCGGTATGATTTTTCTCTGCGGTGCGGCATCACTGGTCTGGATCAAACTGCTTGAAATTCTGCAGATAGATTACAGCAAAGAAGTTCCGATCAATGACATGATACGTTCATGTGCAGATACGGAACTTATTTTTGCAGGAATATTTATATGTATTCTGATACCGGTCTTTGAGGAGATAATATTCCGCAGAATAATATTTGAAGGTATCAATGACCGCTGTCCTCCGGCATTCAGCACAGCAGTCACTTCACTGCTTTTTGCGGCATTGCACGGAATATTATTCCAGTTGTTTCCGCTTTTGCTGCTCGGAGTATATTTTCAACTTCTGTACAACAAAGAACGGAAACTTGGCTTATCAATATATGCTCATGTATTCAACAACACCATAGCCTTCTCTGCATTGCTGCTGTTGAGATATATGCCGGTATAAAAATCATACCGGCAGTACAATTCAACGGTAGCTGTTGATAAGATCTTTGAGTTCTTTTGCCGCAGCGGCAGCTTTTTCGGCGAAGTCTTCGCCTTTTGAAGCATAAATAATACCGCGTGATGAGTTGATTATGAGACCTGTTTTATCAGCAGTTGCGCCATTGGCAATAACTTTCTGGACGTCACCGCCCTGTGCGCCGACACCGGGAACAAGGAACGGCAATTCAGGACAGAGAGTACGGATTTTCTTCAATTCTTCCGGATAAGTAGCTCCGATGACGAGAGCTGCATTTTTGTTGTAGTTCCAGCGGTCACGGACAAGCATTGCCACATGCTCATAAAGCATATAACCGTCAGAAACAAGATTCTGCAAGTCTCCGGAATTCGGATTTGAGGTGCGGCAGAGAATAATAACACCTTTGTCAGCGTGATCAAGGAAAGGCTTGAGTGTATCAAAACCCATATAAGGATTAACTGTGACAGCATCAGCATGATAACGTTCAAAAGCTTCTTTGGCATACATTTCTGCAGTTGAACCGATGTCGCCGCGTTTGACGTCGAGGATAACAGGCACTTCAGGAGCAGTTTCAGCCAGATAATCCATAGTCATCTGCAAATCTGCATCACGATCCTGACCGGCATAGTATGCCGCCTGCGGTTTATAAGCACAAACCTGATCTTTGGTAGCATCAATAATAGCTTTATTGAAAGCGAAAAGCGGATATTTCTCACCTTTTACACATTCCGGCAATTTGTTGAAGTCAGGATCAAGACCGACACAAACGAGAGAATTATTTTTTGCCCATGCCTTAGCAATTTTTTCATAAAATGTCATAATGAACTCCTTGTTTTACATATTTTTCCAAACAATAATAAAATACATTCTTTTTTATATTTTTCAATAGCAAAAGCAAAAAAATGAATTATATTATATAAGAATAAAAAATTTAACAGAATTTTCAAAAAAATAAGGTTATAATATGATGAATTTCAAATTTTTCAATGTTGCCCCGCAGCTTCCCGCAGAACTTTCATTTCTGGAAAAACTTTCTGACAACATCTGGTGGTGCTGGCATCCAGCAGCAATCGAACTTTTCACCAAAATTTCACCGAATCTGTGGAAGGCTGTTGAATTCAATGCCAAAGCCTTTTTAAGCAAAATTCCGCAAAGCCGTTTCAATGAACTTGCCAAAGACAAAGATTTTCTGCGTTTGCTGAACAATGTCCGCAGTGAATTTGAAGCTGATGTTCCTGCCAAAGAAGATCCGTCTCAACGCAAAATCGCCTATTTTTCCATGGAATACGGTATTCATGAAAGTATCCGGCTTTATTCCGGCGGTTTGGGAATCCTTTCCGGAGATCATTTGAAAGCCGCTTCCGACCACAAACTTCCGATGGTCGCAGTCGGACTGCTTTACCGTCAGGGATACTTCCGCCAGTTCCTCGACCGCAACGGCTGGCAGATGGAACGCTATCCGGAAAACGAACTCCATAATATGCCAATGTCACGCGCAAAAGATGCAAACGGTAACGAAATCCTCATCAGCATCAAACTTATTGACCGTGAGCTTTTCGCCGCCGTATGGATTCTGAATGTCGGCAACGTCCCGCTCGTCCTGCTGGACACAGGAGTTCCCGAAAATCCGCCTGAATTCCGTGAAATAACATGGCGCCTCTACGGCGGAGATAAAGTAATGCGTCTGCATCAGGAACTGCTCCTCGGCATAGGCGGTTACAAAGCCCTTACCGCCCTCGGTTATGATCCGGCAGTATGTCACATGAATGAAGGACATGCCGCATTCCTCTCTGTTGCCCGTATCGAACATCTTGTTTCAAAAGGTTACAGCCCGGATGAAGCACTTGAAATCGTGTGGCGTACAAACATTTTCACCACACACACACCGGTTCCCGCCGGAAACGAAGTCTTTGACATCAATCTTGTACGCCCGTATCTGCAAGTGCTTGCGGCACCGACCGGACTTGACGTTGACCGCATAATCCGCTGGGGCATTCCTATCGGGGAACGTGACCATGCCTCTGTCATGTCCATGACAGTTCTCGGTCTGCGCCTCGCCAATTTCAGCAACGGTGTCAGTAAACTCCATGGTGAAGTTGCCCGCGAAATGTGGAAACACCTCTGGCCCGGACGCTCCATTGACGAAATTCCGATCACCAGCATCACCAATGGTGTCCATATCCCGTCATGGATCTCTTCACGTCTCCGCAATCTGCTCGACCATTATCTCAGCGGCACATGGCTGCGCAATCCCAACATGAATGAATTGATGGCTGAAATAAATACCATTCCGGATGAAGATTTATGGATGACTCATGAAGTCGCCCGTCAGTCCATGATCCGCAAAACACGCGCCATGCTGCAGAATAAATTCCAGTTTGAGACCAACAATGCGGACATCAATATAAAAAATATTCTCGATCCCGGCGTTCTTACCATCGGTTTTGCCCGCCGTTTCGCAACTTACAAACGCGGAACTCTGCTGCTCAAAAATAAAGAACGTCTGCTCAAAATACTGCGTAATACCAAATGTCCAGTTCAATTTGTTTTCGCCGGCAAAGCCCATCCTGCTGACGACGGCGGCAAACATCTGATTCAGGATCTTATCAATTTTGCCAAAAGTGAAAACGTCAGAGACCGTTTCATTTTCGTTGAAGATTATGACATTACCCTTGCCCGCCATCTCGTACAGGGAGTTGACATCTGGCTGAACACCCCCCGCCGCCCCATGGAGGCATCAGGGACCAGCGGCATGAAAGCCGCCGTCAACGGCGCATTGAATTGCAGTATTCTTGACGGCTGGTGGGACGAAGCATACGAACCCAATACCGGTTGGGCAATTCCCGGCAACAGCAATTTTTCAAGTGAAGATGACATTGACAATTTTGAATCACAATCACTCTTCCACGTCCTTGAAAGCGAAATCATTCCCTGCTACTATGAACGTGTCGGCGGCGATATTCCATCCCGCTGGGTGAAAAAAATGAAAGCCTCGATCGCTATGGCTATCAGCAAATTTTCAAGCTGGCGCATGGTCAAAGATTATAATGAAATGTTCTATGAAAATGCAAAAAATCTCTATGAAAAACTTATTGCTGATAACGGCAAACGTGCCAAAGATATAGTCAATCAGAAACGCCGTCTTGCTGCACATTTCAATAATATTTATGTTCACGAACCCGCAATCAACTGCGATTTGAATAAACTTCATGTCGGGGAAAAATTCAAAGTCTCTCTCAAAGTCTACCTCGGAGAAATGTCACCCGATGAAGTAAAAGTCGAAGCATATTACGGCAACGTTGACAACCATAATGAAATCACTCATTCATACAGTGAGCCGATGAAAAATGTCTCTGCAGCCGGAGACGGCAATTATATGTATGAATGTAACATCACCTGCCCAGTCAGCGGACGTTTCGGAATTACCGCCCGTGTCACACCGGCAGGAGATGACTGGCAGAACAGCGTTCCCGGTTTCATTGCCTGGCCGAAATAAAAAGATTGCATAAATCTTGAAGGTCAATAAAATGAAAACATTATTATTACTGATTGCCATTGCTGTTGCCGCATATTTCCTCTATTTCAACAAATCCAATGAACCGGAGGAAAAAACTGCATCAGCCAAAGCAAAAACTGCTGCCGTTTCCAAAAAATCTCCGGCAAAAAAAGAGTTTGCCCGCCCCAAAGCAAGTGATTTTCCGGAAAATACCCTTTGCAGAAAATTGATGGAATTAAATGAAAAAAAATTCTCTTATCCGCTTGCTGAAAATGATTATTACAAATATCCTGAAAGCTTCAATGTCAGGCATGGACAACTTTTGATAAATCGAAATAAAAATATTTTGCAAGAAATCAGAAAGTTGACAAAGTATACAGAATCCGGTATTAATTATACTGGAGATTGGGATCAGGAATTGCCATGGCTTGATCCAATGCGTAAGGTTGCACACTGGCTTTTAATTTCTGCGGAAGTAAATCTTTTTGCCAACAGGAAAGATGCAGCTCTGAAAGATTTTGAAGATCTGTCAAAAATTTTTGATATATTTCTTTCCGGCAATAATTCATGTATAATGCATTTTGTCCATGCTGCATACATTGATAAAACTATCAGAACGGTTTTGCAAAGATGCAATTTTTCTGAAAATGAGAAAAACAATATTCTGACAATGCTGCCTACCCGTCAGAAATATGCTGATAATTTAAGAAAAGCACATGCTATTGAAAAAAAAATTATAATATATACGCAAAATGCATGCAAAGACAATAATAAAGAGGTTATAGAATCTCTTTTTAATTTTGGGGGCATGACTGTTCAGGACGTGAATAAATTCAAAAAAATACCAAGCAAACGTCTTAATGAATTATTTGATAAGCATTATAATAAAATTTGTGATGAATTTGAAGCCGGGACATTGACCTCAAACACAAAATTAAACTTCGGTTCTCCTGAAGAAAATACAATTATGATGAAATTTTTTTCACCAAACGGTATTATAAAACTGTCTCAACGATTGAAATAATTTACAAGTAAATCATTCAATTACCGAGAAATGTATAGGTGACTCTGATCTTTTTGGATTCAGAAGCATTGAGGTCAAAAGATGTTTTGAATTTTCCGGCAGGATTTATTATTGAGGCATCATTCGGGCTGTGAACAGTTTGTCCCTCTGCGCCGTCACATTTGACAAATTCTCCGTTAAAGTTGAAATCAATCTGTACAGCAGCTTTTTCTCTGCGGAAATTGGCAATTTCAATATCCGCTTCAACGGTACATTTCACATAACTACGATTATTGAAAACAACATGCTGAATACGTTTTTTAACAAGTTCATTTTCCTCAATTTTACATTCGATACCGTCAGCGGCAGACAAACGTATTGACCGTTCTGCATTCACAGGAGTATTACTGTCCAGCATCGTCTGCATCATCAGTTTGCCGTCTGCATAAATCGCCACCGGTGCAGCATCAAGCATTGACGAACAGTGATTTTTGAAAATCAAAGTATTATAAGCATTCTGCCTGACGGCTTGTTTGGCAACTCTGCCGTAAGGATTGCGCCCGGCAGGAATCTCCCATTTTACAACAGTGCGGTAAAGAACATTATCAGCAGATTGAAGTTTTATCAAACGGCTCTCATTTTCTTCAAATGCAATTTTTCCAAGCGGACGGTACAGCACATCACTTGTACCGGAAATAAAAGACATCGCCGTTGTCCTCTCTGCTGCTGCCATATCATTCATTACCATAAATTTAGCTTTTGCAGCCATTGGAGCATAACTTCTTCTCAATATCTGTGCAGTTCCGCAAAGGAGGCTGACAGTATTTTTCATGGCGATTTCAGGCGAACCTGAAACGAGATAAAAATCAGGACATTCAAATTTTTTACCATTATTACGGATGACCGCATTGTGTATAATATTCATTCTGTCCTGAGAAACAAGATCAAATCTTACCGCACTCTGCCATGCAATACCGTCAGTAAGATATGAAAATTCAAAAGGCAGGGCATTTTTGTTATCTTTGCGGCTGAAAATCCAGCAGCTTGCAGGCTCAATACTGTTCATAAAATCAGCTTTTGCCGCTCTAATCGTTTCAATATCACGAGTACGGATATAAGTTATACTTTTTGAAGAATTATCCTCAATGGCAATGACAGAAGGAATTTCATAAGGATTTTCGGGATTTTCTGTTTTTATGAGCTTGCCACTTATTATATGTTCACTGCCGTTTGTTTTTTTCAATGTTACAACGACATTCTGATTGGCGAAAGCGGTATTCGGATTTGCATAAACATCAGAATTGAATTTTTTCTGCGGCATATTTCTGATACCGAATTGAACATCTTGATTCCACAGAGCAAACGAACCTTTGAAAAACTGTTTATCCTCAAAAAAACTCAAAGATTTTTCTCCGTCCGGAATAACCCCTTTGCGGACAGTAAAAACTGTATTATCCGGAAATACCGCCATTTTTACAACCGGCGCATTTTCAGCAGTCAGAACAACAGATAATCCGTATATAATAAAAAACAGACTTTTTTTCATAATACCTCCCTATTTTATGAGCTGAATATTTTATATTTTTCTGAGGTGAAATCCTGTAATTTATATGAAATACAATTTTCTTTCCAAACCCTCAAATACACTTCTTTTGACCGGAACAGACAGAGCAGTTACCGGTGTAAATTTAGAAGTTTTGATTTCAATGCTCTTCAAAGTTCCGCCGAGCGGCCAATATGTGGCACCGATACGATCGCCGAAAGCAACTTTGCCTTCAGGAACTGCGATTTTACCGGCAGGCACATCTTCAATGCTGATAATTTTGCCATTGACAGCAAAAGTGACTTTGCCGGTTGAGTTGAAGAGCATGGTCAGATTATATGCAGTTCCCGGTTTCATTTCAAAATTTTTGCTTAAGACCTGGGCAGATTTTGTACCGTACCCGAATGCGCCGCCGAGTTTATAAGTGTTATCTTTCACATGAACGAAAAAGAACATAAATCCTTTATGATATTTTTTTTCGGATTCTTTTGGCATGGCAATATATTTTGCGTCATAAATCATTGACCATTTATTTGTGCGCTTGAATTTGGCATCAAGAATGACATTTGCACTTATTTCAAAAGCATTGGGAGGAGTAAGTTCAGGAAATTTCCCGCTCATGAATGCGCCACTTGGCTTTTTGACATTGTTATTGAGTACGGCAAGACCTGTTTTGGTTATTTTTGAACCGCGAAGCTTCGGAGCATATTTTCCTTTGAGAACAGCAGCGGAAATAAAATTCCATTTGCGGGGAAAAGGAGTTGCCGCTTTGGCCTTCTGCGCAACAAGAGTATTGATTTTTACATTGACAACAGTTCCGCCGAGCGGCCAGTAGACTTTTCCTGCACGGTTGCCGATATGGAGAGGACGTGTACCGGGAACGAGGACGGCGGCAGGAACTTTGGCTGAACCGGCAGATTTTCCGTCAAAAATAAAATCAACTCTGTTTTTTGCATAATAATTCATTACCAGAGTATGCTTCTTATCCGGAGTGATCTTTATCTCTCTGCCAGTCACGACAGCACTGCTTTTTCCGTATCCGAAAGCAGCCATCGGAACGAAAATACCCGGCTTCTTTTTTTGCAAATACAGCATGAACCCACAATGATTTTTCGGATTTTTATCTGTCGGAACATATTTATTATCAAGCAGTACCAGATATGCCTGAGCGTGCTTTGCTTTGCCATCGATAATAAACTCAACAGAAGCGTAAAAATTACCTTTCGGAGTAAACTCAGGATATTTCAAAATCGTTGCCGCACCGGATCGGTCATCACCTTTGGTTACAGGCGCAGCCAACCCGTTTTTGCTCAATGCCTGTTTCCCGAAAGTAGTAAGAGCATACTTACCTTTCAATGCATCAGACTTAGTAAAATCCCACTCTATAGCACCAAGTATAAATGCTGATACTATACAGATTGAAGTTAAAATCTTTTTCATATACATACTCTCCCTGTTATTTAAAGCATCTCCTGAAATCCACCATTGAGGATATTCAGAATTTCATATACGGCATCGTGCGTATGTGCAGTACGGGATTTTTCACCCATTTCTGCAAATTTTTGAGGTTCATTCAGCAAAGCCCCAATAATTTCTGCAAACTTTTCCTTTGAACACTCTCTATTATCGGCAATAATTGCACCACCGTGTTTTTCAAGGATGCGGGCATTGTCATACTGATGATTTTCAGCGGCAAAAGGATATGGGACAAGCAATGCCGCCTTGCCGAAAAATGCAAGTTCTGCAACCGTACTGCCGCCAGACCGGCTGACTGTAAAATCAGCAGCTCCATACATCAACTGCATATCAGAGGAGGCTTCAAGAATAAAATGTTTTATTTTGCAACCGGCATAAGCCTTTTCTGTCTCCTCAAGTTTGCCGGGGCCTGTCAGATGGATCACCTGACATGAATTTTCAGGTAATTCTGTAAGATACTGCGGCAGGATGAGATTTATTGTCTGTGCGCCCTGACTGCCGCCGAAAACAAGAATTGTTATCATTTTTTCATCAAGAGCGGCATTAAAACGGGAATTCAATTCTGCAATTGCTTCAGCTTTTGAATAAAACTTTCCCGTAGCAAGTTCAGGACGGATCGGCATCCCGATAACTGAACACGGACATTTTACTTTGTCCGCATTTACTGCTTCAAAAGCTGTCCAAATATGTTCCGCATAGCGTGAAAGAAAACGGTTTGCCATCCCGATTCTGGCATTACCATCATGCAAATAAATACTTTTTTTCAATTTTTTTGCGGCAAATACAGGGGGCAGAGAAGTGAATGACCCCATTCCGAGAACAATATCAATATCATGTTCTTTCAATGCACGTTTTGCCAGGAGATAACCGGTAAATAATCCGTCAAAAAATTTCAAAACATTTTTTAATCTGCGCGGACTCGGCATTTCCGGCAAAGCCACAGCATCAATGCCGCATTCTTCAGCAATTTTTTTCTGTTTTTGAGCATGGATTCCGGAAAGCAGCAGCAATGCACTGCCTCCCTCTTTTTTAAGAATTTTGGCAATGCTGAGTCCGGGATAAAAATGACCTCCCGTTCCGCCGCAGCTGATAGCCAGACGCAAATCTCTGAAATTTTTTCCGTTCATTTTTCCTGCTTTTTTTCTTTGATTGAACAAATACTGCAATGACGGCAGTCAAGTCCTGCAGGGGGAATATAAGCCTTGCCTGATTTTTCTGCCTTTTTCATATTGAAATAATTCATAAGTGCCATAAGTAAACCAAGTATGATAAAAGCGCCCGGGGCACTTGAAGGAAGCAGAAAATCTGTAGTCCATGCCGTAATGATTTTTACATCAAACAAAGAACCTGAACTCAAAAATTCACGGAGCGCACCGATGACAGTCAATGACAAAGTAAATCCAAGTCCCATTCCTGCACCGTCAAAAAATGAACGCACAGGTCCGTTTTGCGAAGCAAATGCTTCCGCACGTCCGAGAACAATACAGTTGACAACGATCAACGGAATGAAAATACCGAGAGATTCACACAAAGCCGGAGGCGCATACGCTTTCATAAGCATCTCAATGATCGTAACAAATGCGGCAATGACCACAATATAAACAGGTATCCGGATTTTATTCGGAACAAGTTTACGGATAGCTGAAATAACTGTATTGCTGCAAGCCAGAACAAACAAAGTTGCAATCCCCATGCTCGCTCCGTTCAACGCATTTGAAGTTACTGCCAGAGTCGGACACATGCCGAGAGTCAGAACGAAAGTCGGATTCTCCTTCCATATACCTTTTGCAAAATCTTTAAGAAGCTGACGCATTATCTGACCTCCTTTTTGAATAATTCAGCCTTGACCGCATCACGGTTTGCACTGTAAACTGAAACGATATGATAAACAGCTTTGCAGACTGCCCGGCTGCTGACCGTCGCACCTGTTATATAAGGACAATCGCCGCCGTCTTTAGCAACCTTCCACTCTGCAGAGGAAGTAACGCTTTTGCCGCTGTAATAATCAAGGATTCTGTTCGGCGCAAGCCCGTCACTCTTTTTTTCTCCGGCAAAAAGTGTTTTCAAAGTCTTCTGTTCCTTGCGGACACAGACATTGCTGCCAAGCCCCGGAGTTTCATTATTTTCAAGGATCAGAACAGTACGTATCGACCCGTCAACATTCATGCCGACAAGAGTTTTTACATCTCCGCCGTAACCTTTTGCTGAAAATTCTCCGGCAATACCGGTGAGTTTATTTTCTTCATTGAAAACTCCGGTGAATTTAATATTGTTAAAATCAATACTTCTTTTGCTTTTGAAAGGAGGCATGACCGCAACAAGCGAACGGTTGGCAGATGCATACACCGCTTCTGCAATAGGTCCGGCAGTTATTTTGGCAAAATACGCCATCAGCAATGCCGCCAGCAAGCCGGTAATTGCCAGAATAACACCAAGTACAAAAATATTTTCAGATTTATTGATATTCATTTCCCGGCTCCTTGTTTTTTGGGGGTACCGAACGGCAGACGGATAAACATTTTGTCAATAAAAGGCACCAGCGCATTCATGAAGAGAATAGCAAAACTTACACCTTCCGGATAATTGCCCCAGATACGGATGACAGAAGTAATAAGCCCGCACCCTACTCCGAAAAGCGCACTGCCGCGATTCGTAACCGGACTTGTCACCATATCAGTCGCCATAAAAACCGCCCCCAGCATCAAACCGCCCGTCAGAACATGAAACACCGGCGACGGAGTAATTCCGGGATAGAAAAAGTTTATCATCCCGGTGAATACAAAAACTGTACCGACAAAAAATACCGGAACACGCCAATTTATAAGTTTCCAGATTATCAGCAGGAAACATCCGACAATGATTGCCAATGTACTTGTTTCACCAAGAGAACCGCTGACATTGCCGAGAAAATAATTTTTCCATGCCGTACGGTTATCAATATGCGAAAAAACATTTTTTGCTCCGATGTCAGTATTTTTCGGAATTTCACTGACCATACTGAGCGGAGTTGCACAAGTAACAACATCGACTGACGCATTTTTTCCAACTGAATCCTGAAGTTTTCTCCAATCAGCAGCGCTGAAAAAAGTTCTGCTGTACGCTTCATTCTGTGAAATTCCATGCTGTGCGGTTTCAACCATTTTGGTCGTCGGGACCCATATAGTCATCAGACCGGGCAGAGCAATAAGCAATGCGACACGGGCAACGATTGCAGGATTGAAAGGATTGTAACCGATCCCCCCGAAAACCTGTTTCCCCAACCAAATGGCAAGAAATGCGCCGATCAAACACACATACCACGGAGTTGCAGGACTGAAATTCATTGCCAATATCAATCCGGAAACAACCGCGCTGCCGTCAAAGATTGCAGTTTTTACTGATTTCCCTGCGATCATGCACCACAATGCTTCTGCTGCTACACAGAAAAATGCAGTCAATACCAACAATTTCAATGCTGCAAAACCGAAAAAGTAAACACTCGCCGCCATAGCCGGCACCAGAGCAATAATAACTTTAAACATAATGCCTGCCACACTGCTGCGTGACTGAATATGAGGGGATGAACTCACGATCAATTTGTCACATGACGGCATTCTGATCCCGGATTTTTCCTTAATTTCTTCACTCATAATATACAAACCTTATTTTTTATTTACAGATTGTTTCTGGGATGCCATACGGCTGCGGATTTCTGCTTTTGCACGCCGTATATGCTGAACCAGCGGACGGTGTGCGGGACAAATATATGCACAAGCACCGCATTCAATGCAATCCATAACATTATTATTCATTGCGAGGTCAAACTTTTCATTTTCAATTACCGTTCCGAGATAAGACGGATTTATATTCATCGGACATGCGTTCAAACATCTGCCGCAGCGGATACAGGGAGAAGAACTGTACTGCGTGACCTTTGAGGGAGGAAGCAGCACCAATCCGCCCGAATTTTTCTGAATAGATCCATTCAAAGACTTCTGGGCAAACCCCATCATCGGACCGCCGAGAATGATTTTGGCAGGTTCTTCAACAATACCTTCGGCAAGTTCAAGAACTTTTACCAGTGGAGTTCCGATACGCAGTCTCCAGTTCCCCGGTGTTTTAACTGCCTCTCCGGTAACAGTTGTAATGCGTTCAAAAAGAGGTTTCCCTTCAATTACAGCTTCTGCAATAGCAACGGCTGTGGCAACATTCTGAACAACAGCTCCTGCATCCATAGGCAGACCGCCTGCCGGAACTTTGCGTTTGGTAACGGCATAAATTATCTGTTTTTCCGCGCCCTGCGGATAACGCACATCAAGACCGATAATATCAATATTATACGGTTTATTGTGTTCTATCAAAGTTTCGATGGCATCTACCTTATTCATTTCAACGCCGATATGTACATTTTCAATACCGAGAATACGCCCCATGATAGAAGCTCCGATCAGAACTTTTTCGGGACATTCAAGCATCAAACGATGATCGGCAGTCAGATAAGGTTCACACTCTGCACCGTTAATGATAAGATCGGTTATCTTTTTGTCAGGAGGCACACTCAATTTGACCGAAGTCGGAAAAGCCGCACCGCCCATGCCGACAATACCGCAATCTGCAATACGCTGTTTCAAATCTTCAACAGCACACTCTTTCCAGTCTATACGGGGATAAAATTCACATGCTTCATCAAGCATATCACTTTTTAAAACCAGAGTTTCGACACAAATTCCCATGCCGCCCGGACATTTTTCAATTTTCTCAACAACACCGCTTGTCGGAGCATGAAGCGGCGCAGAGACAAAACCATCCGCTTCGGCGATTTTCTGACCTTTTTTGACAGTATCACCGACATTGACCACCCATTTGGGAGCGGCACCGATATTCTGCTGGAGAGCTATATTGTAATATTCAAAAAGCGGAGCTGTTCTTATCGAAACATCTTTGCTCAATTTTTTACCGTCATTTTCGGGATGTATACCGCCTCTGAAAGTGCTTATATTAAAAGGATACCTTGACATTATTGAATCTCCTTTGTATTTTCATGATCGGGGTCATTGTGTTCAACTGCCAGATGCTCCGCCGCAGTCAAAAGACAATGAGCCGGACATTTGACACTTGCCGCCTCTTCAGCCGTCGGAAGTTGAGGCGCATCATAATCAACAGTACCTCTGAATCCTTCAACTTTGAACTTATCAGGAAATGCCTTTTCACATTTGCGGCATCCGATACAGGGAACATTGCAATATTGCCGTTTAAGCGGCGCTTTTTCAGGATTACTGCAATAAATATGCACTTGAGCATCAGCATTGACGAGTTTAATGAGTTTGCGGGGGCAAGCCATAACACATTTGCCGCAGCCTACACAAAGTTCACCGTGAACCACAGCGAGACCATTGACTATTTCTATAGCACCGAAAGGACAGGTTCTGGCACAGCTGCCAAGTCCGAGACATCCATAAGCGCAACCTTTCGGACCGCCGGAAATCAAACTTGCTGAACGGCAATCATTTACACCATTATATAAAATTGGATTCCGTGTCTGATTTTTATCTCCACCGCACAAAACAACGGCACATTTGCGGAAAGAAACATTATTTTCAATTCCCAGAGCCTGTGCGATAGCATTGACAGTTTCGCGGCTTGAAACCGGACATTGCCCGGGAGATAATTCTCCTGAAGCAACCGCTTTTGCAAAATCAGCACAACCGGCTTTGCCGCAACCGCCGCAATTCGCTCCGGGAAGAAGCTCAAGCACAAGTTCTGCACGGGAATCACTTTCAACTTTGAAAATTTTTGCCGCCACTGCTATGAGGATACCCAATACCAAACCGATACTGCCCATGGCAAGCGCCGCAAACACAACAGATGAATATTCTACCATAAAACCATTCATAAAAACACCTCATCAGCAAAGACCGGCAAAGCCCATAAACGCCATTGCCAGAATACCGGCAGTTATCAGCGCAATAGACATTCCCTGAAAAATTTTCGGAATCTGTGCCAGTTCAAGACGCTCTCTGATAGAAGCAAAAAGCACCAGTGCCAGAGCAAAACCGACACCGGAAAAAAATCCGAATACCGTCGACGGCAATACCTCTCTGGCACTCTGAGCATTGATAGCAGCCACTCCGAGAACGGCACAATTTGTAGTGATCAACGGCAGATAAATGCCCAATGCGCCATACAAGACAGGACTCAATTTCTGCAAAATGATTTCAACCAGCTGAACCAATCCTGCAATAATAACAATAAAAAGCAGAATCTGCAAAAAACTCAAATCAACCTTGAATCCGGCGATCTCTTTTATTTGCAGCAAGTAATGATAAACCAAAGATGTGCAGAAAGATGCCAGTGTCATAACAAAAATAACTGCACCTCCCATCCCGAGGGCAGTCGATATTTTTTTCGATACCCCCAGAAAAGGACATATACCTAAAAAGCGGGACAACACAAAGTTGTATACAAATACCGCTCCAACAGTCAATTCCAAATAATTTTCATTCATAAAAACACCCTGTTTTTTTCAAATTAAATAAATCTATATAAGAGACTGAATGTAATATACACTTAAAAATTGATTTGTCAAATAAAAATACCATGGTAAAATTTGCTTAAAAAATGTAAAAAATTATTCTTTGAAGCTGAAATAGTAATTTTACAAAATTATCTTTTGCTGAAAAATAATTTACCAGAAAACAACTTTTTTTGAATTACTTTTCCGTACCCGCCTGTAAAATCATTAAAAACGACTATGCAAAAAAATATGTATCCTGTTCTATATAAGGCAAAAAGAATATTTTCTGAAACAAGCTGCAAAAAAAAACGTTTTTTTTGTCAAAAAAAATTGCTTTTTGCGTATATCAGGTATATTTTATATATAAGGAAAGTATCTGTATTTATTTTCCAGATTCCGACTTTTATTATAAACACTTGAATATAAAGGACAAAAAATGCTTAAAATTGCAAAAAATTTGTTGTGGGCAATCATGATTGCTTCTGTCGTGACCGGCTGCGGTTTATTTGATCAGGGCGGAGACGAAGAAACACCCGCTCCGATGGATGATCTTGAATCAACCGAAGTCGCCGCTGCTCCCGGAGACTGGTCAAGCAACGCCACCGACAAATCACTCGGCGACAGCCCCCTCAGCGATTATGAAGTCATTCCCAATCTGAACTTCCCGACCATCTATTTTGCTTATGACTCAAATGCACTCGCTCCATCTGAGACTGCAAAACTTGATAAAGTAGCAGAATATATCAACCGCTATGACAACCTTTACCTTATCATCGAAGGTCACTGTGACCAGCGCGGTACCGAAGAGTACAACCGTTCCCTCGGAGACCGCCGTGCCAACATGATTCGTGAATACCTTGTCAATGCAAATGTCAAAGCAGACAAACTCCGTGCCATTTCATACGGCAAAGACAAGCCCGCCGTCGAAGGCAACACAGAAGAAGCATGGGGCAAAAACCGCCGCGGCATGCTGCTCCCTGCCCGCAAAAAAGCAAATAAATAATCAATAAACATCAAACTCAAATTTTTAGACTTTTATGTTGGATAGGGCTTGTTGCAGGTCCTATCTTTCATATTATGTAAAAAGTATCAAACCAAGAGGATTTTTATATGAGTAAGATTACTGCAAATCACGTTTTCACCTCGGAATCAGTCTCCGAAGGTCACCCCGACAAAGTCGCTGATCAGATTTCAGATGCAATTCTGGATGCCTGTTTGAAACAGGACCCCGAAAGCCGTGTGGCATGCGAAACACTCTGCACCACTGATCTCATCGTCATCTCCGGCGAAATCACAACCAATGCAAAAGTAAACTGGCAGGAGATCGCCCTCAACGTCGTCCGTGACATCGGTTACACCGATGAAAACGTCGGCTTCTCCGCAGACAATGCAAAAGTCATGGTCGCCATCCACAAACAGTCAGCAGACATTTCCCAGGGGGTTACAGAAGCCACCAATGCCACTCAGGAACAGGGGGCAGGAGATCAGGGAATGATGTTCGGTTATGCCTCCAATGAAACTGCTGAATTTATGCCCGCTCCCATCATCTATGCACACCGCATTGTAGAGAGACTGGCAGAACTCCGTCACACTCAACCGGAGAAATACAATTTCCTGCGTCCGGACTCAAAAAGTCAGGTCTCTGTTCACTACCAGAACGGCATTCCTCAACACATCGAATCTGTTGTTGTATCTCATCAGCACACACCTGATATGAAAATCGAAGATTTGACCGCTCTCGTCAAACAGGTGGTAAAAGAGGTCATCCCTGCAGAACTCATCAATGATGATATTGTTTATTATATCAATCCCACCGGACGTTTTGAAATCGGCGGTCCGCATGGCGATACCGGTTTGACCGGACGAAAAATCATCGTCGATACTTACGGCGGTGTCGGCTCTCACGGCGGCGGTGCATTTTCCGGTAAAGATCCATCAAAAGTCGACCGTTCAGCCGCTTACATGTGCCGCTATATTGCAAAAAATATCGTTGGAGCCGGACTCGCTGCAAAATGCGAAATTCAAGTTGCTTACGCAATCGGTGTTGCCGAACCTCTGAGCATCAATGTCGATACTTACGGGACCGGTAAACTCAAAAATGATGCCGATCTTGAGAAAGTCATACGCAAATGTTTCAACCTCAAGCCCAAAGCAATTATTGATACTCTCAAACTCAAATATCCCGGTAACGGCTGGTGCTATCGCGACAGTGCCGCTTACGGTCATTTCGGCAGAGATATTTTCCCGTGGGAAAAACTTGACAGAATCTCTGATTTGCAGAAAGCCGCAGAAGGTTTTGAATGTAGATAAGTCCTTGCAGCAAAGGAGATATTATGCGTGAAATTTTTCTGCTCGGCTTCGGTGCGCCGCTGGTCGATATTCTCGTAAATGTCAATGACGACTTTATTGCCGCAAATGTCGGCGGCAAAGGCGGTATGGATCACTGGAGCATTGAACAGCAGCAAAAAATTCTGGAACTTGCCGGAAATGATATTCACATTGCCAATGGCGGTTCAGCCGGAAATACAGTAAACTGCCTTGCCAACCTCGGCGCACCATGTGCCATGCTCGGCATGGTCGGCAGCGATGAGCTTGGCAGACGTTACAGCAGAGAATTATCAGAATGCGGCGGCAATGCGGAATATATTTTTATTCACAGTGAACAGCCGACCGGACGCTGTATCTCTTTTGTTACTCCCGATTCGGAACGTACCATGCGTTCAAATCTCGGAGCATCAAGTTTCGTCAGCAAAGAAGATATTGACAAAGTCGATTTCAGCCGGATCAAGATCGTTTATTTTGAAGGGTACAGACTTTTTGAGATGGAAAGTTTTGAATATGCGCTTGAAAAGGCACACCGGAACGGCTGTATGACCGCCATTGATTTTGCCTCTTTCAATGTAGTGGAACTTTTCCATGACAAACTGACTTCATTGTATCAGAAAGGTGCATTTGATATGATTTTTGCCAATGAAGAAGAGGCAAAAGCATTTTTCGGTAACGATGAGCATGAAAAAAATATTGCTGAAGCAATGAATTTTTGCAAAATAGCCGTTATCAAACTCGGCAAAGACGGCTCTCTTATCGGCAGAAACGGAAAAATCGACAGAATTGCCGTAACTCCGTGCAAAGCTGTCGATACCACAGGAGCGGGAGACTCATGGGCAGGCGGATTCTTTTACGGGCTGTACCGCAATTTTGATATGGGCAAATGCGGTGAAATCGCTTCAGCAGTCAGTGCAGAAATCGTTCAGGTCATTGGTGCGAAACTTCCTGATGAAACATGGAATAAATTGAAAACAGCATATAAATGAAGGAATAAAAAAATGGATTACAAAGTAAAAGATATTACCCTTGCCGACTTCGGCCGCAAGGAATTGGATATTGCAGAAGCAGAAATGCCCGGCTTGATGGCTCTGCGTGAAAAATACGGCAAAAGCAAACCTCTCGCAGGTATCAAAATTTCAGGCTCATTGCACATGACCGTTCAAACTGCCGTTCTGATTGAAACTCTGGCTGAACTCGGAGCAAATATCCGTTGGGCAAGCTGTAATATTTTCTCAACTCAGGATCATGCCGCCGCCGCTATTGCCGCACGTGGCATTCCGGTTTTTGCCTGGAAAGGTGAAACACTGGAAGAGTACTGGGACTGTACTTACCGCATGCTGACTTATCCTGACGGCAGCGGTCCGGATCAGATAGTCGATGACGGCGGTGATGCGACTTTGCTCATCCACATGGGCGTTGAAGCAGAAGACAATCCCGCCATGCTCGATGAACCATCGGACAACAAAGAATTGCAGGTCATCAGAGATCTGCTGAAAAAAATCCAGAAAGAACGTCCCGGCCACTGGCACAAAGTCGCCGCAAAAGTCCGCGGAGTTTCTGAAGAGACCACTACCGGAGTCCATCGCCTTGAACAGATGGAAAAAAATAATAAACTTCTCTTTCAGGCAGTCAATGTCAATGATGCCGTTACCAAAAGTAAATTCGACAACATCTACGGCTGCCGTCACTCTCTCCCCGATGGTATCAAACGTGCGCTGGACGTTATGATCGCAGGAAAAACTGTCATGATTTGCGGTTACGGTGACGTCGGCAAAGGCTGTGCTGAATCCATGCACAATGAACGTGCCAGAGTCCTTGTCAGTGAAGTCGATCCCATTTGCGCACTTCAGGCATGTATGGCAGGTTACAAAGTCTGCACCATTGAAGATGCCTTGAGTGAAGCTGATATTTTCGTCACCTGCACTGGCAACTGCGACATAATCACTGCTGAACACATGGCAAAAATGAAAGATCAGGCAATCGTCTGCAATATCGGTCACTTTGACAATGAAATCATGGTCGCCGACCTTGAAAAATATCCCGGTGTGACAAAAACAGAAATAAAAGGTTCTTTCTGCCCGGTTCACCGTTATACTTTTGCTGACGGACATTCCATTTATCTGCTTGCAGAGGGCAGACTGGTAAATCTCGGCTGTGCGACAGGACATCCGTCATTTGTCATGTCAACAAGTTTCTGCAATCAGACATTGGCGCATTTGGACATTGCAGCCAATCCCGACCGCAAAGTAGGCGTTTACCGCATCAGCAAAAAACTCGATGAAGAAGTCGCCCGTCTGCACCTTGCAAAACTGGGCGCAAAACTCAGCAAACTTACAGAAAAACAGGCGGCATATATCGGAGTGTCCGTTGACGGACCTTTCAAAAACGATTTGTACCGCTATTAATAATCAGAAAAGAGGCGTATTTTGGAAAAAAGTACGGAAAAATGGATCGTTGAAGAAAAAGATTTTCTGCTGCCGGAGCCGTTGCTGCTTGATTGCGGCAAAACTCTGAACGGAGTCTCTCTTCGCTATGAGACATACGGCAAACTCAATGCAGACAAAAGCAATGCGATCATGGTATTTCATGCGCTCTCAGGAGATGCCCATATTTGCGGGTATCACAGTCCGGAAGATGCAAAACCCGGCTGGTGGAGCGACATGGTCGGTCCCGGCAAATACATTGATACGGACAAATATTTCGTTATCTGTTCAAACGTTCTCGGCGGCTGTTCCGGTTCAACCGGTCCGCGTTCAATAAATCCCGATACCGGCAGAATGTACAACAGTGATTTCCCGGTTATCACCATCCGGGATATGGTCCGGGCGCAGCATGCTCTCGTCAAATCTTTCGGGATTGAAAAACTGCTGGCTGTCGTCGGCGGTTCAATGGGCGGCATGCAGGCTCTCGAATGGGTGGTAAATTATCCGGAAATGGTCAGAAGTGCATTGCCGATCGCCACAACTACACAACTTTCAGCTCAGGGTATTGCATTCAACTGGGTCAGTCGTGAAGCAATCAAATATGATCCCAATTTCAAAAACGGGGAATATACTGCAGAAAACGTTCCTGATAAAGGACTTGCAACTGCACGCATGTTGGCACATATCACTTATTTGAGTGATGAATCCATGGGCAGAAAATTCGGCAGAGGTCTGCAAAAAAGTGAAAATTATTCTTTCAATTTTGATTATGATTTTCAGGTTGAAAGTTATCTGGAACATCAGGGCCGCCGTTTTGTAGAGCGTTTTGATGCCAACAGTTATTTCTATATAACCAGAGCCATCGACTATTTTGATTTGGCAAGCCGTTACAAAGGCGATCTTGCCAAAGCATTTGCAAAAGTCAAAAGTTCATTTCTTGTCGTCTCCTTTACCAGTGACTGGCTTTTCCCCTCCTCACAATCAATAACATTGGTGCGGGCGCTTCTGAAAAATAAACTTGAAGTAACATACGTTGATATTGATTCAAGTTACGGTCATGATGCATTTTTGCTGGAATTTGAAACTTTAGGGGCAATGGTGCGGGACTTCCTCGACAATGAATTCAAAAAAATATCGGAGAACAGCTAATATGGATAACAGTTTTCTCAACACCCGCCGTGACTTGCAGATCGTCAGCCGTCTGATAGAACCGGATTCAAGGATTCTCGACCTCGGCTGCGGAGACGGTTTGTTTCTTGCATATCTTAAAAAGAACAAAAATGCTTCTGTTCTCGGTCTGGAACTCGAACAGCAGCAGATCTGCAAATGCATTGCCAACGGAGTTCCTGTCATCCAGAGCAATCTCAACCGCAAACTGGATTTTGCAGATGACAAAAGTTTTGACTATGTTATCTTAAGTCATACTCTTCAGGAGCTTGAAAATCCGGCTCTGCTGTTGGAGGAAATCGTCCGTGTCGGCAAAAAAGCTGTTGTAAGTTTCATCAATTTCGGATATTTTCCGAATCGTTTGCAGCTGCTTTTTACCGGACGCATGCCGAGAAACAAATCTCTGCCGCATGAATGGTATAATACTCCCAATATCCATCTCGGTACAATCGCCGATTTTCAACGTCTGTGTGCCGAAAAAAATATATGCATTGAAGAATCAATCGCACTCGGCAGCAACTGGGATGCACCATTCGGATTCGGTCACAATCTTTTTGCCCCCGGTTGTGTTTTCGTTTTAAGTTCATGAGGAAATAAACAATGAAAATAAAAGCTGCAGAAATTTCATATCATCCTGATGCCTGTGAATTTGTGCGCGAAGCAGTAAATTATGCCATACGCAATGCAGGCGAAATGCGGCATGTTTCCGCCTTGGAACTGCTGGAAAACTGCAAGCGTTTTGCTCAGGAAGAATACGGTTTTCTTGCCCGTAATGTGCTTGAAAGCTGGCAGATAAAATGTGCCGATGACATCGGAGATATTGTTTATTATCTTATTGAAAAAGGAAAATTGAGCGCATCGCCGGGAGATGCCAGAGAGGATTTTTCAGTTGATTTTGACCTGTTTGATGAAAATTCATTCCGTATAAAACCGGACATTGATTTGTCAAAACCGGTTATTGTCGATTGATAAAAATTTCCGACCAATTATTGCAATGTCATCATTGACAGACGACCCTGCCTTCAAAACTCAAATTGTAAATGTTTACGGAATCATTAAGAACATGTGAACGTATCAAAGCAGTCCGCAAAGCTTTCAAACGTAAATCCGCCCCCTCCAGGCTGTTCGGCATGATCGCCTGACGCATGCGCCCTTTGGCGTAACGGACATAAAATTTCAGAAATTCACGATCACTGACATCAACTGCAACTACTTCAATATCAGAATAATAGCGCAAAACCATAAGCAGCATCTGCATGGCATTTGTAAATTCTGGCATCTGCTTGTTTACAGAAAATTTGCTCCTCCGGCTTATCCCGGTAATTATCGGCAGATTCTGAGAGGCGGTCATACAATATTTTTTCAACAGTATAATTCCTTCTTCATCAACGAGATAAGCGTTGTGATATGCAATCCTGGCACGGGGAACACGTTCAACAAAATCAAGCTGCAGAGTATCCGGCAGAATTCGTCTGACTTCACAATATTTGACTCCCGGCAAAAGGAGAGCCTTGTTTTTCAGCATATTCAAATCAAGCTTAAAAATATTATCCCCGCTCAATTTCAGCTTGAGAAATTTACTTACCTCCCTGTCACGCTTATTCCAGAAACCATTGCTTACGACTTCAACATTGCGCAGGACATAATTGCTGTTTTCAGTGCAAATTGCTTTATATAAATAAATTGCACCAAAGATCAGCCCGCAAAGAACCGCTCCGAAAACAACAAAAATGAGAGCGATTTTCAAAATCAGCTTTTTTTCCGGAGACATCGGCTCACGTTTTTTCGGATTTTCAACTTTTTTTACGTTTTTTTTATCAGTTTTTTTCATAATAACAATAAATATAACATTAAAACATGATTTTCACCAGTCAAAATGAAAAAAAATTTTGAAAAAAATGAAAAACATGGTAAATTATATGCCAAAGGTAATTTCAAAAGTAATTCAAAAAAAGATTGAAAAATCAGCGTTGATGAGATTAAAGCGGTAGTTCGAGCGTGGCTATTGAATAAATAACCTCCGAAAACACTCCGTTTTAAGATCGCGACGATGAATTTCAAGATTTTTTGAGGACTTTTGAAATTACCTCGTCAATCAATATTTATCATAACATTTTAATAACATACAAAGGAACGAAAAATGAGTATATGGCAACAGCCGATTCAGCAAGTTCTCATACTTTCGCTGATTTTGGCGGCGGGCGGTATCATCAGTGCATTTTTCAACAGCCGTGTAAGAGGCCGCATTTTCGCAGTAATTGCGGGAGCGGTCGGAGCTTATTCGACGCTGTTGATGGTACTTGGTATCCGCGGTCAGGAATTTTTTGAGTATTCACTTGGCAGTATGAATTTTTCACTTGATCTGGTGGGAAGATTTTTTATTGCTACAGTGGGACTCGGAATATTTTTCTCGGCGCTTTATAATGCATCATTATCAGGCAATTCGAGAGCGTTCGAGCAGAAAAACCGTTTTTATTACGGGTCTCTCGGCATTTTCGGAGCATCAATGCTTCAAGTACTGCTGGTCAAAATTGACGGCACTCTCAATTCGGCACTGCTTTTCATGTCTGCCTGGGAAATCATGTCGCTTTTCTCTTTTCTGCTGATAATATGCAGTGATGAAGTCAAAGGGGTTTCCGGCAAAGGGTTGACTTATCTGCTGGTAATGCACATTTCTGCGGCATTTCTGATGACCGGTTTTATCGCCATCAGCGGCAATCCATTCGGCGGCGATCTGTATGGATTCTGGGCATTGCTCATCGGCTTCGGCATCAAACTCGGACTTTTCCCGTCCCATTTTTATATGGCAGACAGTTACGAAACAGCTCCCGGAGCATCAGCAGGACTCATTTCAGGTGTCATGATAAATATGGCAATTTACGGAATATTGAGAACCTTTCTTGTCTGTGTCAAATATGCCGGAATTTTCGGTTATATCCTGCTGATTATCGGCATTGTCAGCGCACTGTGGGGAGTATTAAGCGCACTTGCGGAAAACCGGGCAAAACGGGTCCTTGCCGGCAGCAGTATGGAAAATATGGGACTTATCATCATCGGAGTCGGAGTCTTCACTATTGCAGAATATGTTTATAATGTTCATACTGCGGCACTTATGGCATTGGCAGGAGTTTTGATCCACTCTCTCAATCATTCACTTTTCAAAGCACAGCTTTTTTATTCCGTCGACCTGATACGCAACCATACCGGCAGCACAGATCTGGACAAACTCGGCGGTCTGGGCAAAACATTTAACAACCTGAAAAGAAGCATGCTGCTCGGCACCCTCGGTATATCATCTCTGCCGCCGCTGAATGGATTTATCGGCAAATTTCTGCTGTATGCAAGTTTCTTTGAACTGCTGTTCAATGTTGAATCGTTCAAAGTTGCATTGATCTGCGTTTTCTGTCTGGTCATACTCGGTACAGTCGGTGCATTGAGTCTGTTTGTTTTCGTCAAACTCTACTCAATGATATTCCTCGGTGCTGAACGTGAAAAATTCCCCCAAATGCGCAAAGCTGTTGAAAACCGTCTCAACAGCATAACTTTGAGTGCAATGTCTCTGCTCTCGCTCACCATAGGTGTTGCTCCGATACTTTTCGCATACAACCGCGGAAAACTTACAAACGTTCTTTATGAGCTTACACTCAATGCATTCCTTATCATAGGATTTTCTCTGCTGGTCTGGGGCTTCAGACATTTGCTGGTCAAACTCAACGGTTCCCGCAAATCTCCAACCTGGGGATGCGGTTACAGCAATATCACCTCCAGAATGGAATATACCGCAGATTCATTCAGTTTGCCGCTGATGCGTCTGCTTGACAAAATCTTTCCCCGCAAAGAAAATAATGAACCCGTAACAGAGCTTTATCCTGCAGACATCACCCGCACTTATGAAGTCAGAAATCCCATAAAAGAATCTATCGACTTCATCTGTTCAAAATTCAATGATCTGCTCGGAAAACTTCAGTTCCTGCAATCAGGACTGATGCAGAATTACCTCTGGATAAGCATCATATTCCTTGTACTGGCGATCCTTTATGCGATTTTCAGCAGTTCTACGGCAGGAGGTGTCAAATGAAATCAATCATTTTCAATATCGTATTCCTTTTTGTACTTCCCTATCTGATGTACGGCATAGCTAAAAAAGTCAAAGCATTTTTTGCCCGCCGCAAAGGACCTTCCATCTGGCAGTACGGCTATGATTTGGCAAAACTGCTCCGCAAAGAAGAAGTTCTGAGTGATTTCTCCTGTCTGCGCAACGGTGGAGTTCTGACTCTGAGCGGAGTACTTGCCGCCGCAATGTTCATTCCGCAAATCAGCGGCAGCAGCATTCTCAACCTCGGTTATTATGATTACATCCTGTTTATCTACATGCTGAGTTTCTCCCGCTTTTTTACCATTATTACGGCAATGGAATCCGGATGCAGTTTTGAAGGGATGGGCAGTTCCCGTGAACTGATATTCTCTGTCACCGGTGAAATTGCCCTGATGATGACAGTCGCCTCATTGGCATTCTACGGCAAAGCAGAAAATTTCAACGGAATTTTCAATGCCATCTCCAACGGCGGAACAGAAGGACTTATCATTGCCATAATCGCCTCATTCATACTGTTTGTTCTGATGCTTCTGGAAGGCAGCCGCATGCCGATAGATGATCCGGAAACTCACCTCGAACTGACAATGATCCATGAAGCCATGGTGCTTGACCAATCCGGTCCGCAGCTGGCGTTCATGAGTTTCAGCGGTATGGTAAAAGTTTATCTTTTTGCCTCTTTTATAATCTCTCTGATACTTGCAACATGCAAAACGAGCAGTTACTACTGGCTGTTTTTTATACTCGGAATAATAATCATTTCAGTCATTATCGGTCTGATTGAATCTCTTCAGGCAAGATTGAGAATGGTACATGTTCAACAATACATACTTTTTTCAGCAGCTATCTCGCTGATACTGCTGCTGAGCGTTATAATCTTCAAGGTGTGACAAATGGAAATATTTGAATTTATTGTAACATTATTGCTTGTGGTGACGCTTCTGCGCATATCCATAAGCGGACGTTTGGAAGTCTATATAAAAATGCTTTCATTGCAGGGGCTTCTGCTTTTTTCTCTGGTATTTTTCACTGTATCACATGAAAGCTATGTAACTCTGGCAGTGGCAATTATCGAAACATTGCTGCTGAAAGCGATATTTGTTCCATTTTATCTTAACAAGGTAATAAAAGAAAACAATATCAAACGTGAAACAGAGCCTTATGTGCCGCATATTTTCTCTCTGCTGATGGTCAGTCTCGGAATCGGACTCAGTCTGGCGGCGGCATTTTATATGAAGCAGGAAATACCGGAAGTAAAAATCGTACTGCTCGGC
Source organism: Lentisphaeria bacterium (assembly GCA_017505415.1). Classification (GTDB taxonomy): domain Bacteria; phylum Verrucomicrobiota; class Lentisphaeria; order Victivallales; family Victivallaceae; genus RGIG5270. The sequence continues at coordinate 32,452 of JAFVPG010000384.1, forward strand.
AGCGGTATCGCCATGATCCTCTGCGGCATGTTTGTGATTCTGAGCCGCAAAAAAATCATTACCCACGTTATGGGATACTGTGTGCTTGAAAACGGTATTTTTCTGCTCAGCTTGTCGGCGGCAAAAGAATTGCCGGTAATCGTCAGTCTCGGAGTCGCACTCGATGCTTTCATTTGGGTATTGCTGGCAGGCTTGCTGGTCAGAGTGATCCGTACCGAACTTAAGAGCCAATCTATTGATGAATTGAAAGGATTGAAGAATTAATATGATTACATTTGGAGGTATGAGTCTTATTTTTGCTGCGTTGGCATGGTTTTTCAAAAAAGCAGAAAGCGGCAGCAGAATATTTTTTGTTTTTGCATTACTGCATTTACTGTCATCGATCATGCTGATGGTAAATTCTCTGTTTCCGTCATCATGCTGCGCAGCATGGCTGCCGCTGATGCCGCACACAAATCCGCTGTGCAGTTATGTTTTGCTGATAGAATCTGTGGTGGTGATGGCAGTTGCATGGTACAATACCGACTTCTTTATGCGTCATGAAGAGATCCCCTACCGGCACAAAAGTCCGATATATCATGCTTCGATCATCGGTTTCATCGGAGCAATGGATTTTGCGATATTATCAGACAATCTCGGAATGGTCTGGGTTTTCATTGAACTTTCAACTCTGCTGAGTGCGCTGCTTATCGCACACCACAACTCGGCACATTCTCTGGAGGCGACATGGAAATATGTATTCATCTGCTCTGTCGGTATCGCCTTTGCATTTGCAGGTATAGTATTTCTGCTGATAGCCACTGACGGCAATCTTGACCTCACAACAATGCAGCTTGACCGCAATAAACTTTTCGCTGTCAAAATTGCGCTGCCGTTTCTCATTATCGGATTCGGAACCAAAGCCGGTCTCGCTCCGGTTCACAACTGGCTGCCTGATGCCCACAGCGAAGCTCCGACACCGGTTTCAGCATTACTCTCTGCCTCACTGCTCAACAGTGCATTACTTCCTATCGTAAGGATTCTGCAGCTGACCGGAGGCACAGGATTGGAAAATTTTGCTTCTGCAATATTACTGACTATGGGTTTTCTCTCATTGATCGTTGCTGCGATTTTCATTCCGCATGCGTATAACTACAAACGCATGCTGGCATATTCATCTGTTGAAAACATGGGGATTCTTGCCATTGCTCTGGGCTTGAACTGCCAAAGCGGCTTCCTTATCCACATGGCGGGACATTCATTTATCAAATGCGCCCTGTTTCTGATCGCCGGCAATATTCTGAGCATGTACGGCTCAAAACTCATAAAAGAGGTCAGCGGCATGGTAAGAATCCACAAAGGTCTTGCCTATCTTTATCTGGTCGGAATTCTGGCAATCATGGGATTTGTACCATTCATGCTGTTTGTCAGTGAATTTGTAATAATTGCGGCACTTTTCAACAGCAATAAATTTTTGTGTGTTCTTTTCATCATATTACTGACATTTGTGATGTACGGGCTCGGCAGAAACATGCTGAAGATGGTACGTGGAAAGTCTTCTCTCTACAAATCAGACTACCGTTTCAAAACTGCCGCTATTGCACCGATAGTCATTCTGCTGCTGATTGCGGCGGCATCATTCGGGGCAATGATGTACCGTGGCGTATTTGAAAATATTTTATAAACGGATGGAGAGTATATTATGATAGAAGTAAAAAATAATCAATGTATAGATTTAACGGATCTCCACAGTGTGCCGTATGATTATTTCATGGACACTGCAGTTGCACAGAAATTCCGTTGTATGAATATTGCCGCCCGCAGAAACAAAGAAAATATTGATGCGTTCATCCTGATGACTTCCGCCAGTTCAACTCTGTATCTGGAATACGTGGAATTCAAACCCGGAAAAGTTTACCCGTCAATCGGAAAAACCGTTCCGTCATGGATCAATTTTGAGCGTGAACTTGCCGAAAATTTCGGAGTGAAATATGCCGACAATCCGTGGCTCAAGCCAATCCGTTTTCCCAAAGATGCCTGCCATAAACTCTCAATGGCTGAATATCCTTTCTTCAAGGAAAACGGCAGCGGAGTTCATGAAGTAGCCGTTGGCCCGGTCCATGCAGGTGTGATTGAACCCGGACACTTCCGCTTCATGTGCAGGGGAGAGAAAATAGATCATCTTGAAATCCAGCTCGGCTATCAGCACCGCGGTATTGAAAATCTCATGTGTCAGGGCAAAATAGCCTCAAAACGTGTGCTTGCTGAAAGTATTTGCAGTGACAGTGCAGTTATAAATTCATATTTGTATTTCAATATTCTGGAAAACGCTCTCAAAATAACTGTCCCTGAACGTGCGCTTGCAATCAGAACAATTGCTGTTGAACTTGAAAAAGCCGCATTGCATCTTTCAACATTAAGCGGCATTGCAAATGACATCGGCTATGTGATGGGGGCGGCATTTGCCGGAGCGACAAGAACTTATATCATCAATTCACTGCAAAGCATCTGCGGCAACCGCTTCGGCAGAGGTCTCATGACTCTCGGCGGAGTCGCTTTTGACATTGATGATGAATTAAACAGCAAATTGACTGACACTCTCAATATGGTTTATGATCGTGTATCTCATCTCCGCAACACCATGATGGAATCCCCCGGAGTGCGTTCACGATTGGAGCTTACCGGAACTGTAAGCAAAGAAACAGCTGCGGCAACCGGTTTTACCGGAGTTGCCGGACGTGCTTCAGGAGTTGATATTGACGGACGCATTTTCATGGATAATCCGTTCTATAAACAACAGCCGGAAACAAAATATTCTTTCATCCGCAAAGGGGATGTTTTCTCACGCACATGCCTGCGTATTGATGAAGCACTGGCTTCATTGAAACTGGTGCTTGACATTCTGAAAAAACTTCCGTCAGGAGCAATCTTGAGTGCAGAATGCGGCAAATTTGCATCAAACATGCTTATTCTCTCTATCGGAGAAGGTCCGAGAGGAGAATACATTCACATGGCAGTCACCGGACCCGATGAAAATGTACCGTTTGAATCATACAAGGTGAAAGATCCATCTTTCATCAACTGGTTCGCACTTGCATTGAGTGTCCGCAATAATCAGATCAGCGATTTTCCGCTGTGCAACAAAAGTTTTGATCTTTCATATTCGGGGAATGACTTATGATTCAGTCTTTACGTCTTTTTTTCAAGCAGGGCCGTCAGTATATCGGCAATCTTTTTACCGCACAGGTTGACAAGAAATACCGCGGATTTCCGCAATTCAAACCCAATCTCTGCACCCATTGCAATAAATGTATTTCCAACTGTCCCGTTCAGGCAATTTCTGAAGATTTGACCGTTGACATCGGCAAATGCCAATTTTGCGGAGAGTGTATCAAACTCTGTCCTTCCGGAGCGGCAACTTTCACCAACTTCCACCACACAGGAGCAACCGATCGTGAAACCTTGAAAATCACTCCCGGCACAACTCCTGAAGAGTATGAGAAAAACGCCATACAAATCCGCAAAGAAATCGTTGCCATGTTCGGACGTTCACTCAAACTTCGCAGTGTTTCAGCCGGCGGATGCAACGGCTGTGAACTTGAACTCAATGCCACCGGCAATGTAAACTTCGACCTCGGCAGATACGGAATTGATATTGCAGCCAGCCCGCGCCATGCCGACGGTATAATCATTTCCGGTCCGATAAGTTGCAATATGGCATACGCATTGCAGGCGACATACGATGCAGTTCCCGAACCGAAAATCGTCATCCTGCTCGGATCATGTGCGATTTCAGGAGGAGTCTTTGCCAATTCTCCGGAACTTGACCGTGACTTCCTGGAAAAAAATAAAATAGATCTCTATATCCCCGGTTGTCCTCCGCATCCTCTGACGATTGCTAATGCCATCCTTGCATTTCTCAACCGCAAAAAATAATATCATACTGCACTTATTCAGCAATATTCAGACTATTTTTGTCTTTTTCCTTGAAATTTATGCAAACCGGATGTAAATTACCTTAAGTGTGCAAAAATTAAAACTTAATTCAACATAAGGAAAAAGAAAATGTCAGTAGATATTCTGGTCGGTACACTGTGGGGCGATGAAGGCAAAGGCAAACTCATCGACGTTTTAACCCGTGATGTGGATATGGTCGTCCGTTTTCAGGGCGGCAACAATGCAGGTCACACCGTTGAAATCGGTGATGAAAAATATGTTCTTCACCTCGTTCCGTCCGGCATTTTCCGTCCCGGTGTCAAATGCGTCATCGGCAACGGTCTTGTAGTCGACCCCATCGGACTTATGGAAGAAATGACCGCACTCAAAGAACGCGGTATTGATATTTCAACTATCGAACTCAGCGACAAAGCACATCTCATTTTCGCTTACCACAAAGCATGCGACAAAATGAAAGAACTCGCCGCAGGAAAAGCCAAAATCGGTACTACCGGACGCGGCATCGGTCCTGCTTATGAAGACAAAGCCGGACGCTGCGGCATCAGAGGCGGTGCGCTCCGTGACCTCGCTCTCCTTGAAAAACTTTTCCGTACACAGTGCGAAAAATATAATACACGCTTCGCCGCCGCCGGTGTTGATACTCTTGATGTCGATGCTGAATGGGCAAAAGTCAAAGAAGCCGCAGTCTATCTTGCACCTTATGTCACAGATACCGTCCTTTCTGTCAACAAAGCTGCCAAAGCCGGCAAAAACGTCCTCTTTGAAGGCGCACAGGGTGCATTGCTTGACATCGACCACGGAACATATCCCTTTGTCACCAGCAGCAACACCATCTCCGGCGGTGCATGTACCGGCAGCGGTATTGCTCCCCGTTATGTTGATACTGTCTGGGGGGTAATGAAGGCTTACACCACCCGCGTTGGAGAAGGTCCTTTCCCGACTGAACTTTTTGATGCTGACGGTGAAGAACTCCGCAAAATCGGCCGTGAATTCGGAGCAACTACCGGACGTCCCCGCCGCTGCGGCTGGTTTGATGCAGTCATCTCTGCTTACTCCTGCATGATCAACGGCGTTAATAAACTTGCCATCACCAAACTTGACGTTCTTGATACTCTTGAAACCGTCTGCATCTGTACAGCTTATGAACTTGACGGCAAAGTAATTACAGAAATGCCAACCTCTGCCGCCGATCTTGCACGGGTCAAACCGGTTTATGAAAAACATCCCGGCTGGTGCTGCAGCACTGCAGAAGCACGCACTTTCGCTGAACTTCCTGAAAATGCACAGAAATATCTCAACCGCATTGCAGAACTTGTTGATGCTGAAGTTGCCATCGTCTCCGTCGGTCCCCGCCGCGATCAGACCTTTCTTGTCTGAGTAATGCCGCATTCATAAGCGGAGCGGCACATTTCCGTTCCGCATGAATGCTTGAAGTGCAGAGGAACGCTCATGGCAGCAAAATTACAGGCAAGTTGGAAATCTTACCGCCATAAAGAATCGAAAAGCATGCAATATCTCAGCTCTTTCGATTACTGGCAGATTTTCAGTTTGCTTGTTCTGCTTGGGACGGGATTACTTTTTATTTACAGTACAGGAGTTCAGTCCGGTAATGAAATATTTTTCAAACGTCAGCTTTTCTGGGTCGCATTTTCCATTCCTGTCTATGTAATATTTTCACATGTAAATGTCCGGATATGGGAAGTCATAGCAGAACCTTTTTTCATTATATCCTTGATTCTGCTGGTCATAGTCCTGATATTCGGAGTGAAAATATCAGGAGCAAGGCGATGGCTTGATTTATATTTTTTCAATTTTCAACCGTCTGAACTTGCAAAATTGTCATTGGTGATAGCACTTGCCAAACTTTTGAGTTTACAGAAATTCAATGTAAATAATTTCTCTGCACTCTGCATGATAGCAGGATTGGTACTGCTGCCGTTTGTATTGATCTTCATTGAACCTGACCTCGGCAGTGCATTACTTCTGCTGCCGTGCAGTGGTGCAATGCTTCTGGCAGCAGGCTTGAGCCGCAAATGGATATTCTCTCTGCTTGGTGCATTTATTCTGCTTGGAGGAATATTGACTGCAAATGAATATTTCAAAATAAAACCGCTCCTGCGCTCTTATCATAAAGCAAGGATCATGGCATTTCTCGATCCGGAAGATGCTCCGAGAGACATGACATACCAGCAGAGACAGAGCGAACTTGCCGTCGGATCCGGCGGTTTGTACGGCAAAGGAGTCGGCAAAGGCACTCAACATGCACTTGGTTATCTGCCGCAATCAGCAGCAAATAATGATTTTATTTTTTCAGTAATTGCCGAAGAATGGGGATTTTTCCGCAGTTTCGGATTATTATGCATTTTTCTGTTGTTATGCTTGAGAATATTATACACGGCATATTGTACAGAAGACAAATTCAGCTGCTATACCGCACTTGGAATAGGAACGCTTTTTTTCACGCAGATATTTGTCAATATCGGCGTAAATGTCGGAATTGCCCCGGTTACGGGATTAGTTCTGCCGTTTGTCAGTTACGGCGGCTCATTTCTGATTGTCGGCATGATTTCAGCAGGAATCGTGCAGGCCGTCTGGCGCAGCCGCAGTCAGGATTAAAATAAATCTAAGGAGTAATACACTATGAAAAAAATAATATTGATGTTTCTTCTGGTCTGTACATTCACTCAACTCAGTGCTTTAAGTACCGGAGATGAAGCGATTGAACTTAAAACAAAGTTTTACAATGGAAAAATCTTTAAAACCAAATTTTATATAGTCGATGCAAAAAATCAGAAAAAATTGAAAATTCTGGTCTTTGCCCGTCTGCTTGCAGATGATTTTCTGCACAGTGACTCTCTGATAAAAAATATCGGCAGCCGGAAAAACGTATCACTCGCATTTGCGGCGACCTCCGAAAATGAAATAGGAACATTTCTGAAAGAACGTCCCGCCTTCCAATATCCTCTGCTGTTCGACAGAAATGCTGTCAAAACATACATGGAACAAAATATGATTTATCCCCGTGCATTCGTAATAAATTACGAAAATAAAATCATCTGGGACGGTGAAATGATCGACCTGCCCGACATGCTGGATAAATTTGAAAACGGCAAATACGATTTAGAAGTCAACCGTAAAATCAACCGTCATCTCGCAGAAATGCAGAATGCCTTGAGAGCAGGCAGTGAATATCAGCTTGACCGTGCCGCCCGTGCCATACTTGCACTTGAGCCCGGCAATCTGGCATGTCTGCGCATGCGCATGTTCTCATTTGAAAACACCAACCGCTTCGCCGAAGCGTGGGCATTTCTTGATGAATTCCGCCGTAAATACCCTAATGAAAAACACTTATACATGCTTCAGATGGATATGGCGGCACGCTACCGTCAATTCAGCGAAGCCGGAGCGCAAGTTGCCAGAGCATTTATCAACAGCAAACTCGGTACTGCCAATGATTGGCTGCTGCTCTCTTTTCTGCTGCTGAATCACTATGAAAACAATACAGAAGCTCTGAATTGTGCCGGAGACTTGCTTAAACGGCTGAACAGCAACTCATTCGGGAATGATATTATGCAAAAATCCCTCTTTTTCCGCACTTGTGCATTATTGCATTACAAACGGTGCGATTTGATTGAAGCTGTCAAAAATCAATCACTGGCATGTGACGTTTCAAATGATGCTGAAAACCGGAAAATCTTAAAATATTATCAAAATTTACAAAAAAAATAGCTTTTTTTCTATAAAAAATGAAAAAAAAGTAAAAAAAGGGTTGACTTTTATATAAATATGGGTTAATTTTATTATGTGGCTTTTTGTGTGCCAATGAAAAAATGTTAAAAAAATAAATAAATTAAGATATTGAAAGGTAAGATATATGACATTTTGGGCAGTAATTTTGTACGCGGCAGTTATTCTGGTCGCAATTCTTTTGATTGCATTGATTTTGGTACAGCAGTCCAAAGGCGGCGGTTTCGGCGGAGCCTTCGGAGGATTGGGAGAATCAATTCTCGGAGCGCAGGCTGGCAGTCATCTGACCAAACTGACTGTTATTTTGAGTACGATTTTCTTCGTTCTCGTACTGGCAATCGCAGTTCTCATCTCTCACGGCGGAGCAACAAAAAGTTCCGATGCTGCTATTGATTCACTGCTCTCTCAAGAAGCTGCAAAAACTGTTGAAACAACAGCTCCAGCGGCAAAAAAATAATATATTCCTAAGGAGATCACAACTATGAAATACCCCTCCCGGACATTGAGTTTGCTGTTATGCTGTATGCTCACAGGGGGATTCTGCGCATACGGTAATGAAAAAACAAAGAAAAATGTCAGCAAAAATATTGATATTATCAAAAATTCAATGAAAATTACCGTCAATACCGTCATGCCTCCGATGGCAAAAACCACCGGAACTGTCGGCGCCAATGCTGCAAATTCAAAAAATGTCTGGGGGCAGGTTGATCTCAAATTCCGTACTGATAATGTAAAAGAAGCAAAAAAACGCTTTATTGACAATCCTGAACTTGACGTTGTCATTGCAACTTATCAGGATATTGAAAAAGATAAAAAGTCAAAAGACAAGAAAACTGTTAACAAAAATAAGTGTGTTGTTTTCAGCGGAAAACTGAAATATATCACTATCGAACAGGACGGGAATGACCACTACATGAAAGCATTGCTGCCGGGAATCATCTTCCGCAGATTTGCTTATGACCGCACTCTCGACCGGAGCATACTTGCCGTAAAAATGACTTTGAAAGGAAACGGTAAAATTATCGGAACAGCCTACGGCAGCAATAAGTCTTTGACCAGAGATGTTCTGGAAAAATTTTTCAAATCTCTGCCGAAAAACTATGTTGATGCAAAAAATACCATCTACGGACGCTATGGTACTTCGTGGAATGTTATTGATGTAAATAAATATGAACTTGAGAAGATTCCCGGTCATGACAGTGATAATATGGTTCCCCGTACGGAATTTTTCGTGGATGACGGCAATTCTCCCCCAAAAAATGTAAAAAAACAAAAAAAATAATAAATAAACGGAAGACAGCATTTTATGGCAGTACAGTCAACAATTTTAACTATTGATGTCGGTAGCGATACCGTCAAAATGGCGGAGTTTTCTTTTGCTCCCGAAGGCGGCGGTCTTATACTGGAAAAATTTGCATTTGAACCGCTTGCGCAAGGTGATGATGAAGCGGTTGTTGCGTTTGCCCGTGTCTATCAATTTATGCTGCAGACAAACAATTTCCGGTCAAAACAGGTTCGTATTACCATTTCCGGTCAGGCAGCATTTTCCCGTTTGAGCAAACTGCCGGAATTAAGCGGTGATGATGACATGATCAGCAAGATCATTGAATTTGAAGCCAAACAAACAGTTCCGTACACCATGGATGAAATCATCTGGGACTATCAGCTTATCAAACATACCATTCCGCCGGTCACAGAATTTGATGATCCGCACGATGAATATGAAGCATTGTTTGTCGCTGCCAAACGTGATATTATTACTGCATATACCGACGTTGTTCTGGAGAGCGGCCTTGATGTTATCTCCGTAAATATTGCTCCTGTATCAATGGCCAATGCATATTATGCATGTGTCAAACGTGATCCCGGCGCATGTGAAATGCTGCTCAATATCGGAGGACAGTCAAGCTCTCTGGTCATTTGTGAAGGCGACAGAATTTTTGTCCGCAGTATTCCTATTGCCGGAGATGCCATCACTCAGCAGATAAGCAAAGAATTTGCTATTCCGTTTGCAGAAGCAGAAGATTTGAAGGGCAAACATGGCTTTGTCGCACTCGGCGGTGCTTATGAGGACCCCGAATCTGAAGTTGCCGCAACTATTTCAAAAATCGCCCGTAACGTAATGACCCGTCTGCACGGCGAAATCAGCCGCTCCATAAATGTTTGGCGTTCACAGCACAACGGAAGCAAACCGACTGCACTTTATCTTGCAGGCGGAGGTTCGCTGATACAGTATGTAACTGAATTTTTCACTGAAAAACTTCATATCAAAGTCGATTACCTCAACGTTTTCAGTGCCATGGGCATCGGCAGCGGTGTTGACCGTGAAGCATTGCTTGACGTTGCTCCCATGTTTGCTGAACTTGCAGGAATGGGTGTCCGCAGTGCGGCAGAAGTTCCGGTCGACATCAACCTCGTTCCTGAAACTATCAAAATTCAGGCGGATATTCAATCCAAGAAAATGTATTTCTTTGCCAGTTGTGCAACTCTGGTGGTTTCACTGCTTATTTTCTATGCAGGTGTCAGCAAAATGCTTGAATTCGACCGTTCCCGTGTGGAACGTGTCCGCGGCAAAGTCGAAGAAGCTCAGGCACTTTTTGAAAAAATCAAAGAACAGAACAGATATGTTACATCGGAGAAAGATAAGTATAACCGTTATATCAAGCTGATCAAGGACCGTACTGCATGGATCGAAATCATGAATGATTTGCAGAATATCATTCCCGATACAACCTGGTTCGTAAAACTTGAAGGCATTGCGGATATTGAAGCTGACCGCAAAGCTGAACAGGAAGCCGCACAGAAAGCCCGTCAGGAAGGTGCTCCTGCAACTGAAAATAATAACGGCGGCGGTTTTGCCGGTATTTTCGGCGGAAATCAGCCGGCTCCACCACCAGATCCCGGCATGAATCCTGAAATGGGTGACGGAATGGCAGCTCCTCAGAATCCTCAAAAAGAAATCAATGCCCTGAAACTCAAGGGCTATTCATTGCTGCTCAAACAGGAAATTCTTACTGACTACCTGAAAGCAAACATCAAAAAGTCAAAAATGTTCAAAAACAGTGACCCGAATGATGTTGAGATCGTTGTTGTTCTGGATGAAGTTGCTCCCAACAACATTGCCGCATTCACACTCTACCTTAAACTCAATAACCCGATGAGATATTAATTATGAATCCTGTATTTATAAAAAGATTTTTGAAATATAATAAACCTCTGGTTGCTGTAATCGGAGTGTCATTGCTGGTTGTACTTTTCCTGCTCGTCATTGCTGTTTTGAAATATCTCGAAATGGTTGCGGCAAATAGTGAAGTCAACAGAATGCGTGACATTATAGCTGAGCTTCAGGATCCACGCAAAAATAAAGTCGCTGTTATTGAAGGCAACCTCGATCTGCTGAAAAAAGATTATGTAATATATCAGAAAAAGAATGAAGAACTGCGCCCCCATATCGGTCATCCGTATGAAAAAGCTCTCGATGCCATGGCTAAAGAACTCGGAATGAAAAACGGTGAAGATTTAACTGTAAAATTCTATGAATTTGTCAATAAACGTAACGAACATGGCAATAATGAACAGATTTCTATTATTTTCAGACGTTTTGAACAGCAGTTCAAGCCTCATATCTGGCGCAAGGCTGTTGAAGCATTTATGAATGAAGCCAATTCAAAAACTGCGGATAAAAAGGAAACAAAACGTAAAATATCATTTGAAGAAGTCACTTCCGCTAACGTCAATGATATTTTCCTCCAGTCACTCGGTATCCCCCGAGAAATGTCAGGACGCGGTATCCAACATTGCAAAGACATTATAGAAAAAATAAAATTCGAACTGAATAAACACGTTATCAGTAAAAATATTGAAGTGAATAAAGATGCTGTTGATTTTTCTCTGACCACTCCCGGTTTGACATCTCCTGCTCAAATCGCAGAGTCCATGCAGAATATGGAAATTGTCAGCGATATGATTTCAAGAATAGTAAATGATATTCCGTCTGCAAGCAAGGGCTCCTCTCTGAAATCATTTGAAAGCATCCGCTATAACGGCAAATCTCCTCTTCCTGATGACAACAAGGCCGAAGTTTACAAATATAATCTGAAAATGATCGGCACCATGACTGCATTACGTCAGTTGTTCAAGTCTCTGAATGATGCAATTTACGATGGCAGATTGTATATCGTACGCAATGTGAAACTCAATGTTCCGCTGGAATCAGACGGCGCAGCTGTTGTCGTTGGATTCGCAGAAGAACCTGCCGAATACGTTGACGGTAAAAAAGTCGAAATCAAATATAAAGATGACTCAGATCTTGCAGTGCATTTGCGCCGTAACTACGGTAAAGTACTTATCGGTGCAAATCCATTCTTCAATATCGAATTGGATGTTGAATACGTTATTTTGAAACAACATGAATTTCAGAGCAGATAATCAGGAGGAATGAAGTGAACTTTTTGAAAAAACATTATGAAAAAGTTGCATTGCTTGCACTTTTCATTATCTTTGCATTGCTTTTGGTCCACTTGTATACCATTATTCAGGCAACGGGTGAGGTTAAAGATTCCGACCTGCAAATCCCGACCAGAGACCCTGATTATCAGCTTGCAGATTTGAAAAAGATTGAATTCAATCTGCCTGAGCTTTTCAAATATAACACTGTTTGGAATGCCTCAACAGCCCGCAAAAGCGAAAACAGCAAACATTTCAGCGACGTAATGGCCGTTTTTAAAATCACCCGTTGCGGTTATTGCAACCATCTGATTCCACGAACCTATATGGAAAACGCTGAAAAATGTCCGTATTTCAATTGCAGTTCAAAAGAAAATCTTAAAAAGCCCAGAGAAGAAAAAAAGGGAGAAAACGGTACTGTACAACTTGACTCTGACGAAGATGGTATTCCCAACCTTGTTGAATTGGTTTATAATTTGAACCCATACGATGCTTCTGACGCTGAACTTGACCTCGATGATGACGGCTTTATCAATTACTACGAATATCAGCAGATGAAAGATGCTGATGAATTCAAAAAAATATTTTCCGAAGAACAGAAAAACTTCTCTTCTGAAGAACAGAAAAATCTTATTCTGAAAGATCCCAAAAAACATCCCGGACTGTACCTCGGTCTGAAAATTGACCGCCTCGAACGCCAGCCTCTCAACATGGACCTGCTCGGCATTACTGTCGATAAGAAAAATAAAAACAGAGCCGCATGGCCGATTCAAATAAAAATCAAAGAACAGTATATCGGTACCGGCAGAAAAAGAAAATTGCATAAAGAAAGAACAAATGTTACCTACATCGGTGAAAAAATCAAACTTGAAACCGGTGAATATACTATTGAAGATATTAAAGATGAACCCATCCCTGTCGCCAAACAGACCAAAGACTCCGGCGATACAAATTATTACATAGTACTCAAAAAAATACAAAACAAAAACAAAGATAAAAACAAATCCATCATATTCGATGTCAAAAAAGGTATAGAGGCATTCGATCCTGAATACAGAGCATATTTGTCCGATATCTGGAATTACAAAAAATATGACGGCAGAGTTGGTAATACCATACGAATGGGAGTGGCAAATATCGGTTTTACAAGATATACCATCAGAGAAATCAACAAGCGCGATAATTCTGTCACTCTGGAAACTCCAGACAAAAAGAATGTGGTTATCAAAACTGTACCTCTCATGCCCCAAGATGTTATCAATGCTATGAATAAAAATAAAGATAAAGAAAAAAGTAAAGATAATGACGACGGTAATTCAAATAATCCGTCCGGCATACAGAGATAAAAAGGAATTATTAATTTTACATAAAGGATAAGTATATGATGACAAAAAAATGCAAACATTTAGGAGCAGTATCACGCTATGCGCTGCTGTTGATGATGGTCGCAGGGTATGGAGCATTCGCTGAAGCTCCGGCAAATGCTTCCGCTAAAGACATGAAGATCAAGGAAATTATTGATACCGAAGCTCAAGTACGAAACGAAATATTGAAAGATATTGATCTTCAGTGGAAAAATCTTGAAACACAGCTCAATGATAAGAAAAATTTGACTGAAACAAAATTCAAAGAACTTTCAGACAACTGCGATGAATTGCTCAAACAGCTGAAAAGAATTCCGGGATTTGCTGCAAAAGATAAATACGAAAAACTCAGTGACTTCCGTGAAAAAATCCGTAGCAAATATATAAAACATGTCATGAAAATAGCTGACAAACTTTTCAGTGAAGGTGCTTATGACCTTGCAAAAGGCAAATGCTCTGAAATCCTTGCTATTGATAAAGTTAACGGTCCGGAAATTATTGCACCCTTTATCGAAAAGTGCCAAAAGGCAGAAGAAAGTGCAAAATATCGTGACAGCATCAATATGAAAAAATTTAATCCTTCTTATGAAAAAGATCTCCAATCCATAGATGAATTGATGCGCAAAGCTCAAACCTATTATAAGAACGGCAAATACAATGAAGCATTGAATATCCTTGAAAATATTTATCTCATTGATCCTTTCAATGTCCGCGCCACCACATTGCTTGACAAAACTTACGGCAAAATCTACAGTATGGCAAGAGCCCGTCACCGTGTAACTTCCCAGGAAATGCTCGCGCAAGATGAATGGATCTGGATCATGCCGGTCAAAAACAGCGGCAGTACAAAAAGTTCCGTCAGCCGCGATCCGGAAGTGAAATTCGCAAAAAATGCGATCGAAGCAAAAATGGAAAAAATCGTTTTCAATAAATTTGAAGCTCCCGGACTTGACATCAAAAGTATTTTGAACGACCTTGCAAAACGCAGTAAAACTAACGATACAGTCGACGGAACCGGTATTTCCATCATTCCGCAATTCGATGCAAAAGATCTGAATGAAAAAAAATTCAAAAAAATCCACATGCGTTTTTCAAATATCCCGCTCAGCGATATTCTGCGTTATCTCTGTTTGAACCTCGGAATTAAATACAAAGTAAATCCGCAGGGTGAAGTTGTCGTCGGTACTTCTATTGACGATGTGGTTTCCGAACCGCGTTATTTCTCTATCCGTGACGAACTGGCACAGGATATTCTGAGTGGTGACGGCGGCGACGACAGTGCTGCTGTTTCAACCGAAGATGCAGAAGATTCAACGGGAGACGGAGAAGAATCCAATGCTGCACAGTCAGCAAACAGAACAAACTCTGCTGATGAACAGAAGATGAAAAAATATTTTGAGGCACGCGGTGTCGAATTTCCAGCCAAAAGCTCCATCACCTACAATCGTAAAACACATAAATTAAGCGTAAAAAATACTGAAGAAAACCTGCGCAAATTCGATGATCTGCTCCGTCAGATACAGTCCATTGAAGTTCCAATGATCATGACAGAAGTCAAATTCATTGAAATTGCAGAAGAGGATTTCAACCAGCTCGGTTTTGACTGGAACTTCTCTATTTCCGATGCCGGACGCAAAAACGGTTTGTGGAACTTCTCTGTGTCAAGTAACTTCATCTCTCAGGAAGAAGCCAATGACAGACCTTCCGCATTTATCCAAAACCTCAATCTGCTGCCGAACTTTGATTCTGAATGGGGCGGTTTGAAACCCTCTCTCAATGTTACTGTTCACGCTCTCAGCCAGAACGACAGAGTGGAAGTCCTTACAGCTCCCAGACTCATCTCCAAAAACGGTAGCGAAGCCTCTATCAAGATGATAACTGAAACACGTTATCCCGATTCATGGGAAGCTCCCGAACTGGAAACTGAAAGTGACAATATTTCATCTGTATCTTTCCCTGTTCCTGAACTCGGCGATCCCGAACCTGTCGGTATCACCCTCAAAGTAACTCCAAACGTCAGCGGTAATATTATCACCCTCGACCTGCATCCTGAAATCATTACCTTCCTCGGAAGCGGTAATTCTTCTTACCCAGTCTCCGTTCAACAGGGTATCAGGGACAGTTCCGGCGCATTGGTCCCCACAATGATGAATGAAGTATTCAATGTCTGGATGCCGGAAATGGGCGTCCGCCGCATTGATGCAAAAGTAAAAGTTGAAGACGGCGAAACTATTGTTCTCGGCGGTATTATCAATAACTCCATTGAACGCAGAGAAGAAAAAATGCCGTTACTCGGCAGTATTCCTCTTTTCGGTCGTCTTTTCCAGAACCGTACCGAAGAATCATCCAAAACAAATCTGTTGATTTTCGTTACTGCACGTTTGATAAACAGCGACGGTCGTCTTGTTAATCAGGCAACTGATAACGGAACACCGCATTTTAATTTCTAATGAAGGAGCAATGAACTATGTTTAATAAAGATAAAGTTATCGGTGGTGCATTTCTCCTCGGCATTTGTTCAGCTGCGCTCATGGCAGTCGAAACTCCTTCTGAAGCCGTTATGGCAAAAGATAAGTTTTCTCCTGATATGCGTTACAGTGTCAGCCGTCATACCGTGGGGTTTTTGAAAAAAGAAAATGATGCAAAAAAGAGAGTTGCAGAGGCAAATCAATTATTTTTGCAGGAACGTTACAAAGAAGCCTGCGCAATCTATATTGATGCCAAAAAACTTCTGAATGAACTCAATAAATCATCTATCGAAAAATCATTTCAAGACAAAATAGCCGAATGTGACCGCCAGATAGAATTGTGCTACTACGAAATGGCCAATCAGGCTCTCGCAAAAGCTGATGCAAGTATTGCCGTCAACGATTATGATGAAGCTATTCGCTTGTGCCGTGAAGCCGCAGAAAAATATCCCGCATGCAAACCCGTGATGGATAAAAAAATTGCCCGCTATACAGAAATCCGCAAAACTGTGGCAATCCAGAACGATACCTCTGAAAACGCACTGCTGCCGGAAAAAGGACTTGAAGATTACGAAATTTCCGTAATGCTGCGCCGCGCACGCGCCCTCGTCAACGCAGGCTTGTATGACAAGGCAAAAAAAGTTTATAATGATATTTTGCTCAAAAATCCTTACCGTTCCGATGTATTACAGGATTTGCGCGCAGTAAATGCTTATATACGCAAGAGCGGTCAGAGACGTGTTTTGAGTTCACAACGTGCAGCTATCACTGCCAATGAACTTGAATGGGCTCTGCCGATTTACAGAGAAACTGAAAAAACTGTCGAAACCGTTGAAAAACCGGTTGAAAAAGTTGTTGTGGAATCAAATTCTCTTACAAAAAAACTCAAAGCAATCACCATCAAATCAATTGAATTTGAAGATGTTAAGCTGCGTACACTTTTGACCACTTTGATGGTTCTGGCAGAACGCAATGACCCCGAAGGTATCGGTGTCAATATCTTCCTGCGCCAAAATCTTGATGCTCAGAGCGAAGGCGGAGAAGCTGCTGCTGCTGAAAATACAGCCAATCAAAATGAGCAAAAAACTGAAAACAATGATGCCGAAAACGAAAATGAAGAAAATGAAGATGAGGAAGAAAACGAAGATGAATCTTCTGAAGAAGAAGATGAGTCAAGCTGGACTGAACTTGAAAAAACAGTTCTCCCTCTGACCACAATGAATAATAAATCTCTCGAAGATATTATCCGTGCAATCTGTACAAGTGCCAAACTGCGTTACCGTGTTGAAAAATACGCAGTCGTCATCGAACCGCTTGACATGCCGCAGTCAGATATGATCACCAGAATATTCCCGGTCGACGCCAGTAATATCGGTGATGCCACCGGCAAAGAAGATTTGCAGCGTCTTTTTGACGGTGTAACCTTCCCCGTCGGTTCCAATATCGTTTATGATGCAAAACTCGGCCGCATTTTCGTAACCAATACCCCTGACAATCTCAAACGTATTGAAGAAATTTGCGAAGAAACCCTGAATATTCAGGAACCAATGGTCCAAGTTCAGCTCCGTATTATTGAAATAAGCCAGAAAGATTTGCACGCTCTCGGCTTCAATTATACTCTCAGAGACAACTCGACCACC
>JAFVPG010000385.1 GCA_017505415.1 Lentisphaeria bacterium
TAAACGCCAGCTGCTCTGTGAGAATGACGAGAATTTGGCATAGAGACAGTTATTCAGCTGTAATATCCAAGACACAACACTGCATCATTCAACCATTATATTTTTCGGAGGAAATTTTATTATATCTCATTTTTTTATTAATTTACTTGAAAAAAAGAAAAAATGTGTTACAATATTTAACAATGTTTTTATATAATCTACACAAAGAACAGCAAGGATAAGAAATGATAAAATATAATATTGACAGAGATTCGATGACTCCGGTTTATATCCAGCTGAAAGATCAGTTAAAAGCTGCGATAAATGATGGCAGATTAGCCCCGTTAAGTCCGATGCCTCTCGTCACTGACATTGCAAAAAATGCAGGAGTTTCAATCCGTACTGCTGATAAAGCTTTGTTAGAACTGATTAAAGATGGTCTCTGTATCCGTAAACCTAAAAAAGGAACATTTGTACAAATAAAAAATGCCTTTGTCAAAAAACATGTATATGGAGTTATCGGGTTGACGGATTCAATATCTCATCCGCTGGTTAATCTGCTTTATTGC
The DNA here is from genome assembly GCA_017505415.1 of Lentisphaeria bacterium. Lineage (GTDB taxonomy): Bacteria > Verrucomicrobiota > Lentisphaeria > Victivallales > Victivallaceae > RGIG5270. Next base: position 549 of record JAFVPG010000385.1, read on the forward strand.
GGGCTTATGGAAATTGCTGCACGGAAAGGAGTTTTAATATTGCCTTTTCTCTGTTCTCAAGATAATACATTTCAGGAAAATCCGGAATTATTAATACGCCGCTGTGACCGTGGAAATGAATTTGATTTAAAAGGTGTATTTTTTCTGAACCCGCAATTTGATTTGGCTTTTGAACTTGCCGAAAAATTTCCTGAAAAGAAATTCTTCATATTGAATCATCGTTTCGACGGCTATAGAGAGATGCTGCCTAATATGGCATCTGTTGTCAATGATGACTTTTTCGGAGCATACCAGCTTGCCCAATCTGTTTTTTTTGAATATAAGCCATTAAAGCCGATAATATTGACTCACAGATTGTCAAATCACAATTTGACTTATTCCGAACGTTGCCGTGGTTTCCGATTGGCTGCCAAAGAAAATTCTAAAAAAATACATCAGACAGTAGTACCGCAATATCCATCAGGTAAAGCTCAAATCAACAGCTCATATAATGTTGCAAAGATTTTATTGAAATCAGAACCTGATATTGATTGTATTTTCTGTACAAACGATTTTACAGCAATTGGAGCATTAAAAGCAGCAAAAGAACTCGGTTTGTCAGAAAAAATCTGCATCACAGGATATGACTGTGTCCAGGATATTATTCAAAATGAATTCTCTTCAGTAAAAGTTCCTTATACAGAAATGGGGCGTATCAGCATGGAAAAAATTCTTGAAGAAGAGCCTCCAGCCGGAGCGTTGATCAAATTAACACCGGAAATAATAAAAGCAGAGCAAAAACAATAATTACTTCTAAAATATATTTATCGCATATACCGTTTCAAATGCTGAATTGCTTCTTTCAAGGAAAATGTCGCTGCACTGACATAATTATCGCCACAGCCGTAATACATAAAAACCTCATCTCCAACAACAACATTAGCACAGGGGAAAACACATTTCAATCCCCATTCCCCAGCTGTATCCCAAGAGTCTTCTGGCTCAAAAACAGGTGCAGGAGTTCTGGCTATAACCTTGCGGGGATCCTCTCTATCCAGCAGAGCCATACCAACACGGTAAACTCCGGGGCGGTCAACTGCATGATAAGTCATAAACCAACCATCATCGGTAAGGACGGGGACCCCGGATGCCCCCAATTTCATAGCTTCCCATTTCTGTTCAGGAGCCATTAAGAGAACCTCATCCATTATATCTTCTCCGTCAATCATATTCCATCCCATTTCACGCTTATTGCTTGACCAATGCAGTAAATCATCCGAAAAAGCAAGCCAGATACAGCCGGGATGATAATGCAGTGGTAATGTCCACGGAATGAAAGCTGTAGGACGGTGAAGCATTGCATATTTTCCATTGATTTTTTCCGGAAAAAGAGCAACATTACAATCGCAAATGTGTTCACTGGTAATTGGACCGAGTTTTTCAAAACTTTTGAAATCATCTGTAACTGCCAAGCCGACACGGCGGTAATTTTCTGTCCATGTCGGATTCAGATTGTTGTCAGGTCCTCGTCGGCGTGTACCTGCTCCGAAATCAATACCATTGAGTGTTCTGCCGGCATAAGCAATGTAATATCTGCCTTCAAGATAAGTTATTCTGGAATCTTCACAACCGGCATGATCCCAATCGGCAGGACTTATTGACGGAGTCATCCATGGCTCTTCATTTTCTATAAAATTAAAGCCATCAGTACTTTTTGCATATCCAAGGCGCAGCAGACCGTCTCTGGGATTTGCTGCCGCAGTAAATGTCATGTGAAATAAATTACCATCAAAAACAACACCCGGATTACGGGCAGTACCGCGCCAGACCCGTTTCGGATCTGCTCCAAGAATAGGATTGCCTTTATATCTTTTTATAGAAAACATATTAAAATTTCTCCTTTGATTATACCTTATTATACTTTAATATATACTGAAATATAAAAAAAGTCAAGCAACAAAAATAATAAAAATACAAAAATATCAAATTTATGCACATTTTTTTTGAAAAAAACTTGACAAAGTATAAACAATAGTGTATAATAAAGTATAATTACCGCAAAAATAAGGAGGCTGAATCATGAAAAAAATAGTCTTTTCAAAAATTTTTCGTTTTACCCTGATTGAACTGCTTGTGAGCAAAACTTGCCAAATATGTGTTTCTCCGTTATGTTATTTCAAAAAATTATATAAAAACAACACATCTTTACGCCCGGCAGGGCGCACTTCACGCTTGACGCAGTCAAGCTCTTCACAGTTTCACATCTTCACTCAATCAGCGTTTACGCTGATTGAACTGCTGGTCGTAATTGCCATCATCGCGATTCTTGCAGGAATGCTGCTCCCTGCATTGAATAAAGCAAGAGAAAAAGCCAGAGCATCAAATTGTGTCAGTAATCTGAAACAACTTATAAATTCATTCACTATTTATGCAGGGGACAATAATGATTATCTTATTCCGGCACAAGGCGTTACTGATGCTTACCGCACATGGCCGGATGCTTTGCGTATACAGGGGTATGTAAAAAAAGCGGATAAACTCCTTTATTGTCCGGCTGAATTTGATGAAGCCAGAGATACTGCCAACTCTGCATGGAATTACAATACTTACGCTCTGCGCCCCCGTCCGGCACTGAAATCGACAGGCAAATTTAATGAAGCTCATTCCACCAGCAAGACTGCAGAGGGCAACGGCAGAGCATGGCGTCTCGGAGCAGATTTCAAACCTGAAGTTAAAAATGATTATGTGACCTATGATACAAGCATGGCTCCCAGCATATTTATGTTATTTACAGATTCAATACGTAATGATACATTCACACAATGCAATGTGGTATGGATCGATTCTGCCAATACCGGTCTGGTAAACAAGTTCCATTTGCGCCATTCCAATCGTGCAAACATGGCTTTTGCTGATGGAGCCGTACGTCCTGTCAGCAAAGGTGATTTGGAAACAATTGGTGTCATGGAAGCAAGTACCATTATCGGTCCTGTAAAATAATTTATATTATTCTGTTAAAAAATATTAAAGTATTAAAACGGGTATATTTATGAAAAAAATCTTATCTTTATTATTCTTTTTATTTATTGCATGTACGTTTCTCTCTGCGGATGAAATACTGTTGAAAAATGCAGGTATCGGTGGAGATTCGTCCGTTCAGGCACTGGAACGTGTATATTCAGACGTCATTGATTATCAACCGGACTGTGTGATAATGGCTTTTGGAATGAATGATGTGAATTTTTGCCGCATTCCGATTGAGAAATATAAAGAAAATTATCTGAAATTAATAAAAATACTGCGTTCAAAAGGCGTAAAACATCTCGTCATCATGACCACAAATCCGGTTATTGACGAAGAAGTTAAAGCAAGAACAAAAAAAGAACTCTGGCGTCCTGAAGGGGTAAATTTTTACATAAATAAGTATAACGCTGTTGTACATGAGCTTGCAAAAACTCAAAATCTTACCCTTTTTGATTTGCATAAATTTATCCAGGATAACGGAGGTGCTGTAAAAACTAAAAAGAGTTTTGTCCGCAATCCTGCCAACAAAGGTTACAAAGACGGAGTGCATTTAACTGCTGCCGGGTACAAGGCTATCGCCAAGGCACTTGCACCACTTATACGCAAATTGGGAGCAAAGCGTATTGTCTGTTTCGGAGACAGTATTACTTACGGAGCAAATTTACGTGGAGGAGGTTTACTTACCGGCGACAATTATCCTGCGTTTTTATGGCAGGAATTAAATCCTGCACTGGTAACTTTCGGCAGCAAGCCTTCAAACATGAAGTCTGAAACTGACCCGACCGGCAGAAATCTTATCCGCAACAGCTCCTTTGAAGTATGCGATGCAGACAACAGGCCGATAGCATGGGTTCTTTGGAAAAAAAATAAAGATAAAGCCGAATATATTTCCGATGGCACCGCCCCTGACGGCAAAGGTCATGTGCGTTTGACCGGTTCTGCAAAATCAAATTTGCAATTCCGTACCGACATTTATCCCATAAAAGCGGGATCTTACGTTATA
>JAFVPG010000386.1 GCA_017505415.1 Lentisphaeria bacterium
CGTTTCAGCACAAAACCGAAACGGCGGAGGATAATAACTGGTCAAAATTTGAACATTAATTGTTATTTTTTTGATACTCCTAACAAACGCAGATTTTTTATGGCATCAGCACAGCCGCCTTCTGCGGCTTTGCGAAACCAGAATATCGCTTCATTGTCATCGGGAGCTACACCGCGACCTGTCGCATAGGAAAGACCAACATTGTTTTGGGCATTCGCATCGCCTTTCTTTGCTAAAAACAAATACCACTTGAATGTGGTTTCTTCTGTTTGATCAAAACCTTGTCCCATGCCGAAAAGAAAACTTAAAGTATGAACTGCATCCGTATCTCCTGCGGCATCAGCCTTAAACAAATACTCCACTGCAGTTTCATAATTTTGCTCTACAAACAATCCTTTTGCATACATAATGCCGACATTATAAAGTCCGGTCGCATTGCCTTGCTCCGCAGCTTGCATATAGCATCTGAAAGCCTGTTCATAATCAATAGCAGCCCCTTGAGCATAAACATCGCCTAAATCCAACATTGCCTGAATATCACCTGTAGCAATCCGTTTTTTCAAGTTTTCAATATTGTTGTTCTTCATTTTTCATTTCCAAGTTTATTTAGTTCCTGTTTTTGCAATAAACCAATCTATTGCTTCGTTATCGGTCATTCCCTCCTTAAGATCAGAATCATCCCACCAATAGACACCTTTCCGGATAGGATCTGCCGCATCTTTACGCTTCCCATAGGAGGAAAATGTTTTGAAATCAACTGTTTCAAATGCAAAACATTTTTCTTCTGAACTTCTGAGAACAAAAAATTTAAATCTTAAATAATCACTGTCATTAAGGACAGGAAAATCTCTGCCGTCCATCACATAATACCACGAACATTCTCTTGATGTCCTTTCGAATACAGTCCGGGTTATTTCTCCGGCTTTTTTTGCAAAATCATTTTCTGAAATATAATATCCGGCAAAGTCATCCCAATGAAATGCCTCATACACATCGCTATACATCTCCCAATAACGTTCCGCAGCAAACTTGTTAAAATTATCAGGAATATCTAAATTTTCAAATTTGTCCGGATCCAAATACAGCAAATACTGACTTTCCTGTTTATCGTCAGGATAGTTCCTATTCGGATAAGCGGCTTGTTTTTCCCGATTGGTTGTCAGTGCAATAGGAACATTGTTCCCTGCGGACCCGCACATTTTGCTTGTAGTTTCAGTTGCTTTCGTTTTAGGGAATAGGTGATCATAGTCCCAAGGACGATTATCCTCATTTAAATATGCTGTGTTTGAAAAATTATTCATCAGATATTTTCCGCATGCCAGCAGTACGAAATTCTTTGAAGATTCCCAATCAAATGTTTTCCCCTTGCGTAATTCATAAAGAATTTCTGAAATTTTATTTTCCTTAGCCGCTTTTTTTAGTGTATCTGGTGAATGTGGTAAAATAATCCACTCATTGTAAACACATTGAGCAAAGAGTTCCTGCCAATCAAAAAACTCTTCTTTTTTGCATTTTGTGATAATGAATTCTGTTGCTGCAAATAGCGGATTTCTAACGCCATTTATTCTGTCTTCAACGTGAAACCACCACAGAGCAAACATCAATCCTAAAAGTTCTTCTGGATGTTCAACATCTGATTTCAGCATAAATAACACCAACGCCAAACGAATGATTTCATGCGGCATCAGAGTTAAATGATATGGCAAAACGGCTAATCTATTTTGCCGTTTGTTAAAATTGTCTATAACATTTTTCAAATTTTTTGCCGCTTTTTTTATCAGAAGCAGATTTTCATTAATATTATTGCAGTCACACGCTTTGTCCTTAAAAAAGTTTTTAACAGTTCCTGCATCCCATGAAGAGGAAAGATTTTTCTGATATAAAAGATGCGTAAGTATCTGCAGCATAATTTGAGCAACATCGGCAGTCCGATTAATTTGCAATATTTTTGCTGTTTCTTCAAAAATCAAACGCGGAGATTCTATTCCGATTGAGTGCAGAGAACTTTTAAGAGCTGAATATGCCAACTCGTTTTTATCAAAAGGAGTACCTTGTGAATTCATGCGCAAAAAAAATGTTTCTGTCCATTCGCTATCAGGTTCCTGCCTGGCTGTTTGTTCATTAGAATTTTCAGTATCTATCGGTTGAGTATTACCTGTCAAGGCAATAATTGGCTGATTGATTATTTCTGTGATTTTACCGTGTAATTTTTGCCAATAAGCTTTTTCCGTTTCATTGAAGTTTTCCGGGGGAGTATGATCCTCCAATAAGGATTGGACTTTTACCATTTTTACATCGTCTTCATACGGATATGGAAAAATTTCACCTACCTGTGGTTTTATGAAAAGCTCTGCATTAGCCCTGCCGTTCCTCTTTAAAATAGTGCGGCGTTCTTCTATTGAAAGTCTTGGTGCACTTTTTTCATTTTCACTCCACTTGAATCCCCACGGATGATTTGACGTTGTCCAGCGAAATAAATATTTTCGGTTGTATAAGTTGATCTTTGATGGATCCGTAAATATTGCACACCACAAAACTCCATAATCATTAGGCATTGCGGCATTTAAGGCATTCCATCGCTGTTGTCCATCTAAAAGTATATTTTCTCCGGCAGATTTTACCACAGAAAACAATCCTATCGGAATATCTCGCATAAGTGAATCCCAAAAAACTTCAATTTGTGCTGCATTCCAAACCAAACCGCGCTGAATATCAGGAATGATTAAGTTGATTTTTTTATCCCAAATATCTTTTATGCATATAAATTGACAATTCATACCATTCAATCCTCCAAATATTTCTTGACTGTATTTCTTGCGGCTTTTAACGCTTCGGCGGTGCGGGTCAGGTTGCGATCGTATTTTTCGTAGACGCGTTTGACGTGAAGCCGGACTGCTGCTTCCAGTTCGTCGGGAATTTCTTCTTTTGTTGCGCTGGAGGACTTTAAGCCTGCGGTCATTTCTTTGTGTTCTTTCAGGAGTTTGGCAAAGTCAGATTCGTCCAGTACGATTGCACGCTCAAGGATATTGAGCAATTCCCGCACGTTGCCGGGGTAATCGCAGGTTTTCAGGACTTCAATCTGATCCGCTTCAAGGCGGCGGTGATGTTCTTTCAGCCAGCGGCCGTTGGCGATTTGTTCGATATCTTCTTTGTGTTC
>JAFVPG010000387.1 GCA_017505415.1 Lentisphaeria bacterium
ACTGGTAGCCTGTGTCTGTTGGGCTTGCGGCACAAAGACAGCCCCCTGTTTAAAAACAATAAAAGGAACCAATATTTCTTCATATGTAGCTCCACCGTGCAATCATGGAGTTTTCCGCCCTTTTTAGAAAATCTATTGTACCCTTTCACCATCCAGTAATCTCCAGAAAGATTTTCCAACAAATCAGGACAAGGTGTTTTTCCTTTGACTGCTGATGTGTATCGCCAATCATCCGGAGAAGATATTTCCGGCATAGTCAATGTTTTTGCCATTCCTTGCTGATAAGCACAGACTGCCAATCGCGTTGCCCCATGGTCAGAAGTCAATATTACGCGAGTGTAAACAGTCATTGCTTTTGCAACTTCTGTGAGAATTTTTGTTTCAAAAACATCAAGCAAAGCAACGAAATTTTCCTCCACAGGTTTTGTCATGTGGTATTCCGCACCGTTATGAATGATATGATCCAGAGCTTTTACTTCTGGTAATCTACGTTCTGCAGGCCAATTTATGGAATTAAATTCAGTAGATGTGGGTAATTTCGCTTGGGCAACTGCTGCTGTTTCAATTCCTAAAGAGCGCTCGGCAGCCAACGCCAACAACAATGGCATATATTCTGCACCCAATGCATCTACGATCAGCAATGCAGTATCTTTATCGCAGGCATAAGTAGTCAAAAGAGAATCTCTATGAGCGATGCCTTTCATCTCAATATCAATATTTTTTGCTTTTTCACAAAAATCTTCTTTGACATAATTTTTTAGTTTTTGCTGACGATATTCAGTAAAATAACTATTTAACTCAATAAATCCGAGTTGATATGGTTTTACATAATTGGCAAGCAGGGGATAAGATTTGAAAATACAAGATGGGATTTCCCATGCTTCCATTTCAGCTATCCTGCGAACCAATTCATGCTTTTCCATAAGCGTCTGACAGTTAAGCCACGGAGCGACTTGATCGACAGGAAAATCTTTTGTTTGTTTGATGAATGTTGCAAATTCTCCGGAAAGCAAATCAAAGCCGATTGTTTCCAAGCCATTTTTGCGTTCGGCTGATAATTTTTCGGCTTGAACATCGTTCAAATGATTCAACGCTTCGCATACATAAAAACTTGTGAAATGTTCAGGAATAAAATCTGAATTATTTAACACATACGCCAAGTAAGAGTTCTGACTCAAGGATAAACGCAACATCCACACTAATACCTCCTGTTCGGCAGCCGCTGCTGATCGTATTTTGAGAGGTGCTTCCTGAATTGTATTGTGACTGTTTATTCCTGCCGGAAAGAAATATTTCTGAGCTAATGTCAATACATTTACCGGTTCGTTTTGCTCGAATACTTTTGTATATAACCAATCAATCGCAGAATCAGATAAATTATGTTGCAAATTACAGAATACCTGCAGAAAACGCTCTTTTGAATAGATTTGTTCCACATCAGGGGAAAATCCGGCTAATTCTCCTCCTTTTGAATTTATGGAAACATTGACATTTCCATCCGGTAATGATTCATCTTCGCAATCACGTAAAAAAGCCTGCAATGACTGCCTGTGAACTCCGGCAATCGGTATAAATGGCAAGGTGCTGGCAATCAAATAAATTTTGCGCTGAACCTCATCGGTACTTATATTTTCTCCAATTCTTAGTACGATTTGTCCCTCTTTGTATCGCGGATGTTGAAAAGTCATCTCTGCCATTTCATTATAGGTATTTGTAAGTATAACAAAATGAAAATTAACATTGTCCAATAAGTTGCGTATATTGGCATATGCAGAATTGATATTTTCAGCAGACCAGAGCTTTTTTATTGCATCAAATCCTTCGACCACTGCAAAGAGTCTTTTTGCATTAACTTCTTCAATTATTTGTCGTAAATCCCAAAACAGTTTTTGAGGTGCTGGCAAAAAATCGTTACCTGTGATGCAATCGCTGATTCTGACTTTTTCAATCAGAGTACAGTTATTAAAGAAACTTCGTACATCAGTTCTATCCTGTTCATTGGGAATGAACAGAAGCCTGGATTTGCGAAATCCCTCTTCCCGTGAAAATCGTTGGCAAAAGTCATTGATTTGCATAACTGTCACTCCAATATCCCAAGACCGACATCAGGATTGTTTTCCACGAACTTGAGTAAAAGCTTTTTGGCTTCATTTTCGCTCATGGCATTCACTTTATCCACAGCCTTAGATTTGTATGCGGATGTATAACGATCCCGAATGAACTTTTCAATAGCTTCTCTGAGTTTTGGACCTTGCTCCCATTTGTCAGGGGTGTGTCCAATTTCATTGAACAAATAATCTCCCAAATCAGAAGCATTAATATTGAGTACCGAATACCTCTGCGGAAGAATTTGCTGCAGAAATCTTTTTCCTTGTTCAACGACATCAGGCATTACTGCTTTTGACAGTTTGTCTTTTGCAGTCTTTAAGACACCAACCTGATAACTCTTGGGATCATTGACCATAGGTACGATTGCGTGAGCAATATCTATTGAATCAAACAAAACATAAGAGGGCATTTTTTGTTTTTCACTCCACTGTGCAGGAGTTTTATATCCTGTTTTCTGTTCCCACAGGGCCAACAACTGCTGAACGGTGGAATTTTTCAGATACTCATTGATTTCCTGTAACGCAGACCTATTAAAGTCATCGGCTGTACGTTTGGCTCCTGAAGACATTCCATCGTACAGTTTTTTGATTTCAGTATCTCCGAGGGCAGCCAATTGAGTATCAAAATGCTTTTTCAGAGTTATAATCTGAATATTTTGCGTTTGATCAAAAAATAAGTCTTTCAGTGCATTCTGCTGACTTTGGAAAATTTCCGCTAAATCTTTAAGCCCATCGCCAATCTTTGAGGAATCCATTACTTGCACAAATCTGACGAGGAATGGATAATCTCCAGCCAGCAATTCAATGGAAACTTTATTGTCGGCAAACATCGCTTTTTGTACTCGACTAATGGCATCTTCATAAGTAATAAAAACTTTAGACCCCATAATGCCTTGAAGAGCACGAATTATTTTATATTTTGCTTCGACCAGATCAAGTTCATCATCTACATTTTGAGTGTTCCAAAGCCATGACGCAGTATTGGCAAAATGTTCTTTGACAATCTTGCAATATATTGCGGAATAATCTCCGACTTCATTCGCCAATGCAGTAAGTTCCGGTTTAATTTTATTGACACGAATTTGGAAGGCTGTATCAAAATACTCAGTTTTGATGTACTTCGCAAAATGTCCTGCCAGTCCGTCCGTTTCTTGCAATTTAGCTCCGATTGCTTTGATTCGTGCGCTTCTTTCCTGCTGATCACCCTTGGCACTGATTTTTTGTGCTTCACACAGATCTGTTATCATTGCCGTACACGCATCAGCATACAAATCATCCTGGGTATAAATAAAGTCAGGCAATACCCAAAGCGGAACTTTATCGGTGATTTTTTCCAAGCGTTTTGCAACAGCATCGAGAGTCCCTTCTACAGTTGCATTGGGAATATGCTCGATGCCGAACATAACCGGCGCACACTCAATAAACTTCTTCTCTTCCTTGGATATACGGCAGATGTATTTTTCATTTTTTATAGAATCACTGCCGTCATCCTTAACCACAGCATCAATGATTTCAGCCAAAGTCGCATTGTCCAATTTTTCAGACATCGCTCCGTTTGTCCATTGTAACTGTTGCCGTGGGTTGTTCACCCATTCTTTCAGCACAAAACCGAGGACAAATGCGGTATAAGGCATAGATAGCATCGCATAAGGAGGACGTTGTAAGTCAATGTAAATCTTGCGAATTGAACACTGACCGGTAGAGCCGTTGATGGCATTATTCAAACGCTCTTTGCAATAATCACGGATACGAGTCAAGGGGTGTGTCGGGTTTTGAGCAAACCACTCAGGTGAATCGGTTATACCCCGCTTCTCAAAAGCTTTGCAAATGCTTTGCGATGCACCGATGGCTGCAGAAAAATCCATACCGGCCTTTGCCCATGAGGCAAGCCCTTTTCCGCCTTCAGTCATTGCGCTCAAGTTGTAGTCAGAAAGATCATCAACAAAGCAATCAAAACACTCTTTAAGATATTTTTTCAAATAATCTTCCAAGGTGTTCCATGCCCGTTCCTCTTGATAAGGTTCACCATTATTGTTAGGCTTGAAAATCACAAGTTTCTGGGACAGACTGGTCAATTTTCCCAACCACATCGTATCCATCATTTTGATCTGTGTTTCGTAGTTGGTTTTGGTCGCCTGATCCGTAGCAAGAGCAATATGTGCCAGCTGGTCAACATATTCTTCCCAAAAGGTTAAACTTGTGGTGCAGAAGTGTAATTCCGGCAAAGTAATGAAGAGCATCCGGAAGCCTTGCCATTGTTTGGCAAGCTCTTTGGCTTTATCAGCAACCAGCAATTGCTCTTCGCCGTCTTTTGCAACAATGAATTGCAAGAGAATTTTATTTCCTTTACCTTTGTCACATTTTTCGGCGAAAAGTTCTTTCGTCCGCTGGCATGAGGTCATTGCCTTATCCACAGAAGCTGCACGGACTTCAAAATGCAGTTTATCCTTAAACCGTTTTACTGCACTTTCAAGCTTGGGTTGTACTTTGGGAGACAAAACCTGCTCGTTGAATTGCTCATTGATTTTTGCTTTCTGTTTTTCAATATCTTCGGAATCCCCGGCAGAACGGAACATTTCGCAGCGGCCATTAATAATTGAAAAACAATGTTTTTTCATCAATTCATTGGCAATATTTTCAACGCCGATGACATCACCATCGCCCTCAAAACAGCGCTCAATATTGGAAAGAGTCGGCTGAATCAATTCGTGTCCGGCATTACCGGTCAAACGCCCCAACAAGCTGTAAAGCAAAACTGCTTTGAAAACACGTTTTTCTACATCATTCAGATTTTTTGCTTTGTTGGCAAATTCAATTCGAACTTCGTTGACTTCTTTGCCGGTTCCCAGATCATTGCGCTCAATAAAATAATGCCACAAGTGATCCACAGTCAGGTATTGACGCCCCTTGACTTCCGGGCCACTTTGTGCAATAAAATCCTGAAATTCGCTTTCTCCGACTTCACCTTTAAGGAAGTTGAACATACTGCGCTGATTTGAACCGACAGCGGTGGAAAGAAATTTCAACACAAAAGCAGTCATCGGATGAATGGGCAGAATTCCTTTGAAAGCCTCCGGTTTTTCGTTACATTCCTGATCTTTCGTTGCCATATAGTTGGTAACAACAGATGAAATACCGTGCCACAGTTGATCCCGTTCAATGGACCATTCCGCATTGGTAACCTTGAATGCATCTGCTGCCAGCAGCAATGCCGTATTGGTTGGCATATCCAAGTTACGGAAAATAAATCGCCCATTGGCTTTTTTAGCGCTTTCAGAACCGGCAGCGAGGTAAGCTTCCAATGCCATATGGGTAACCGGCAAGAAAAAGAATTTTCCTTCTTGAGATGCTTCTGCAATCTCTTCAAAAGTTTTAAGTTGGCTGCGATTCTGATCAATGTACGATGAAAACTCATCCCAGATAAAAAGCAGCTTGGAAATGTTATTTACTGCAAGGATTTCATCTACCCATTTCAACAGATTTTCGGTTGAAAGATTGATGTAGATATCACGAGCGTGCATGACCGTCATCACATCGCTCAACATTGCAGACTGCAATTCCGGATTGCTGATTGCTTTTTCCAAAGCATCTGCAGTTTTGATGTCGCTGGTAAGAATGCTCAATTGTCCCTGCAGCTCATCACGTTTTTTGAAAAAACTTCCCTCTTCTTCCCGGATGCGTTCAATGATTTTATCCAATGAACCGAAAGCCGGGATTTGATAATTGTTATCTTTCAACGCTTGAATAATACTGTTTTCGATGCGGACAAGAAACTGTTCCGGAGTTTTTAAACCGTCACTTTTGGTGTCAAATACTGCCAGGACACGATTGCTGCGCAATGTGTTCAATGCGACACGTACCGCCTCCGGGACCAACTCTTTTCGGTGTTCAAGCCATTCATTGACTCTGCTGGCATCGTCCATAAAAAGTTTTTGCAATACAAGAGCGGCGTGACTTTTACCTGTACCGTAAGCACCGGTCAACCATATTGACTTATTGCCGCCATTCATGCAGGCAAGCAAATCGCGGAGCAATGTCACAAAAGTTTCGTGTGGATAAAATTGCAACCAAGTTCTGGGCTCACGGTTGATTGCTTCGCGAGTCATACACGGAGCATAATCTTCCGAAATCTTAAAGTAGATATTATGAGAGACACAAGAGGTCTCTCATTTTTTATGTCCGAAAACAAAAAAATGGTTTGCCTCTTGATAAAAACGGATTTATGTTAATCCAAGAACAACGAAGTCGCATACTGCGCTTCAAAAATCAGGAGGACAAACCATGAATAATGTATCACAGAAACAGGAAAAAATCTAC
>JAFVPG010000388.1 GCA_017505415.1 Lentisphaeria bacterium
ATTGAGGCTCAAAGACGCCTGCTGGTGTCCGAAGGCGTTGTGTTCAAGAATGAGCAGGTTGTCGATTTAAGTATATCTCAAATGATTTTGGAATAGTTCTGAAATCGAAATGGTATGGCTTGCCCTCAATAGCTCAATAAAATTGAGCGGCGGAGGGTAAAATCAGTTCTTCTAAAAATCCACCCCTTTTGCTTGTCCCGCCATAGCTATTTGAGCGGCGGCGGAAGGGGAAATTGTCACGACACGGGGTAGCGAGACAGCTTGCCACGGCGGAGTACAAACGGAGACGGGAGAGAGATTTTTGAGAGAAATTGAGGGCTTTCTCTCAAATATACTTTGCAACTGACATCTCTGTTTAAAAGCGTAAAAGCCGTAATTTGCGTTTTTCATTTTTTCATCATACGGAGCGTAAGCGGAGTGCTTCATATCGGAATAAAATGAAGATGCTTCATATTGTGAAGTGTAACGGAACAATGCTTCATCTGTCGAGGCGGATTTATGAAGCACGGCTGCGCCGTATGAAGCGCACCTGCGGTGCATGAAGCGGCTCTATTGAGCCATGAAACGAAGCCTTGACAGGCTTCATTCACCATTTTTGCAAAGCAAAAATGGTGGAGGTGAGGGGAGTTGAACCCCTGTGTCGACTGAGTGTGAAGCTGATCTCTACATACTTATTCCGCTTTTATTGTTTATCGTCCTTTGTCCCGCCAACGGACGGGCAGGGCAGCAGACTATATCTCCTTGAAATCTCGCTGTTTCCCGGAGATCATAAAAACAGCCAGGGCGCTGACTGACGCCGCTTATACCTTAGCACCCGGTCAGGCACAGCGACGTGGCGGGATTAAGCCGCCAATGCGTACTCTTCGTTCGCAGTTATTTGTTTAACCGGTGATTAGCGAGGCCAACGGTCATCCTCGGTATGCAATCAACCCCTGACCCGAGCCGGTCGAATCCGGAACACCCCCAGTGTCAGTCATTTTTATAATATAGTCGAATAATGTTATTTTTTCAACTGAATCGCCGCAAATTCTTCAATATTTGTAAAAAACAACGTTTTTTTGTGATTTTTTTGCAAAAAAGACTTGTTTTTTATTGTTTTGTTGTGTATACTGTAATAAAACATGATTTTAACCAAGAGGTGTGTTATGATTTCAAAACAATATTTCCGCTCTGTCGGCCGACAGAGTAAAGCTGTAAACAGCTTTACTCTTATCGAGCTTCTCGTTGTAATTGCCATCATCGCAATTCTGGCTGCAATTTTGTTGCCTTCTCTGCAAAGGGCCCGGGCAAGAGGTGTCATGACAACCTGTATAAACAACTTGAAACAGGTCGCCACATCTGCATATAATTATTCGACTGATAACAATGGTTGGCTGTGCCACGGCGGAGAAACCAGTGTAATCAACAATCTGTTTAATGATTCCGGAACTGTTGGTTCTCTCGGTTTGTATTTGAACAAACCGCAGGTTATTGAATATTATGATAGTAATGGCAACGCGGTAAAAGCCCCTCCTGAAGTCATTTGCCCGGTTGGAAGCCGTTATGGAATCAATAAGTTTAAAAATGATAACGCACCTTTCAGCTATGCGTTCAATGCTTTTTTGACCTGTGCCTCCAGTAAAGCTCTCAAGAGTAATCCTACAGAAAAATTCTCACGGGTTCGCAATCCGTCCGGTCGTATGATGTTGAGTGAATGCGGACGTGATGGTTGGTCCAATATGCCTCCTGTTGCAATCAATAATTCAGCTACAACTCAAAAAACGATAAATGATCATTCTTTCCGCCATATAAAACTTACTAATATTGCATTCGCTGATTTGCACGTGGATTCCAGAACCCGCAGCAAAAAAGTGGAAGGCAATACGGTGCCGAGGAATTCAGATTTGGAAAATGATCCCCACGATTACTACAAAACCCACTGATCACAAGGCAGGGCAGGGGAGTTGTCCCCGAAATAAAAGGCGCACCGCATTATTTGAGGTGCGCCTTTCGTTTTACCGCAAATGGCGGTTATACAAAGAGTTTGGTTAATGGGCGATTGAGTTTGTCGGGCACGCAGTAGGCGATATTCCAATTCCCGTTTTGCTGATACAGAAATGCCCCCTGGATATATCCGCACCAATCATCCGGTTTGAATTCATACACTTGCAGATAACTCAACAATGCTACCACAACAATATCGTGAGTTGAAAGCAGCACGTTGGGGCAGGGGAAGTCGCCGGTAAGATAGTCCAGTAACGCCGGAGCAAACTCTTTGATATGACGCATCCCGGGCGCAGTTCCGGTGGTGAAATATGATTTCAACAGTTCCGGAATTGTGCCGTTTTCTATGGCAATTCCGAGATTTTCCGGCGGAGTAAACATCGCGGTATCATGGAGCACCGGGCAGGGGAACAGCTCTTCAGCTTCAAATCCTGCTCCGGAAATCAAACCTTTGACCGTTTCCATCGTCCGTTTTCTGGCTGAGGCTCCGAAACAGATGTTTTTCATGCTTTTCAGAAACTTTCCGCATTCAACCGCGTATTCCCAGCCGGCAGCGGTCAATCCCGGGTCATGGTTGCCGTTTACCAGTGATTCCCGGTACGAGTGCCGTACCAGCAGTACAGTTTTTTCTGAATTTGCGGCGATTTCCGTTGTTTCCGCAAACGAAATGATATTTTTATTTATATTCACAATAACTACCCCAATAAAAGTGTTTTCTATAATATAACCCATCATGTTGCCAATTTCAATTGTTCAGATAACATCATTTATGTTGACAATAACTGTCAATTAATTATCAAGTTATTTACAATCCATTTGCAAGCAAGTTGTAATTGATTAATATTCAAGAATATAATTAATTTGTATCCCCTGCTCTCAATGATATAAAACTTAACATAACGTATATTATGCGACGTAATAAATTATGCTGAAAATCAGGTATTTTCTATGGTGTGACAATGGAACGGCAAAATTTCTGTAAACGAATTGGATTGTCGGAGTGATTTTGGCAGAATGTGCGTGCCACGTGATGCAAGTTGTTTTTTTATGAGATGTCTGTAAAAATTTGTTATTGCTATTTGCTACTTTACCATACCGGTGGTATATTATAAAGATGAATATTTATTTGCCGGGATTTCTCTTTTATGAAAAGTTATGATTGTATTGTGGTCGGTGCCGGACATGCCGGATGTGAAGCTGTGTTGTCAGCTGCCCGTCTTGGGGCACAGGTTCTGTTGATAACCTTTAATATGGATCACATCGCCCAGATGAGCTGCAACCCTGCCATCGG
>JAFVPG010000389.1 GCA_017505415.1 Lentisphaeria bacterium
AAGTGGAAATTGAATTTACCGGTGTTTCCGGAATTGTCCATTTTCTCAATGCTAAAGATTTTGATGTGTTTGTAAATGCACAGGATATAAGCAAGCCTGGAGAATATATTCTAAATATTCGTTGTTTCCCTCGCTCCAATAATGTAAAAATTCTTTCAGTTACACCTCTGCAATTAACTCTGCAAGTACAATAAAAATGAGGCTGAGACAAAATGAAGTACACCCCAAAAAGTTGGACACAACTTTTGGGGTGTATTTCAAAAACTGAAAAAAATGTAAGCAACAGCCTTTTATTGTTGATTGAGCAGAAAATAGAATAGAAATAAGGGTTTTCTTTGCCCACTTTCCACTTTCTTTCCAAGTGAAAGAAAGTGGACAAAGAAAGCTGTTTCCCTGTTTACAGAACAACTGAAACACTCGTTCTGGTATGTATTTTCTTTCCAAGTGAAAGAAATTGTTTATTTTTTTACGGCATTAACGAGTTTCGGTTCGACAAAAACTTCTGTAGTTGCCATCGGTTTGCGATAATTGTCAATGCGGTGCAGCAGACGTTTGATGGTCTGTTTTGCAAATTCATGGATGCAAATATCGACAGTTGCAGGACGTTCAGCCAGGAAATCCAGAGAAGCAGAATCGTTATTGCAGCCAAATAATTCAAAATCTATTTTGTGATTGCGGTTCTGCATTTCAAAAACAAACTTTGATAACATATTGTCGGAGCAGAAAAAGGCAATATCAATTTTGGGAATATCAGCATTTTCAAAAATATCGACCATTTTTCTGTTCAATTCAGCAGGAGACATGGAGAGATCTTCAAAAGATGTTTCAAATTTGAAAATTTCAAGACCATATTTTCTTGCAGATTCTTCAAAAAAACGGATGCGTTCATTGTAATCCGAATGTTCGGGATGAGTATTGAAAACGGCGACTTTTTTGTAATTCTTATCAGCAGCATATTTTGCAGCGATTTCTGCAACTTTGCGATTGCTGTAAAAAACATGGTCAAATTCACGGAGGTCATCATTGCCGGTCGCACCAGTCCAAATAACTGGTAATTCAGCAACTTTTTCTCTGAAATTTTTGTAAAAATCAAGATTGGCGGCTTTGCCGTAGAGGATGACACCGTCACAATTTTTCTTGCTCAATGTGACTGGGACTTGACAACTGTCTCCGGTTCCTGAAATCAGCAGACGGCAATGATGTTTATGCAACTCCTGCTGCATGCAGCCGAGGAGCTGAGGGACAACAGGATAACGGAGCAATTCTTCCATATTCATTGGAGCCATGCAGTAAAAACAGATATTGCGGGTTTTGAAACGTGAACGACGGCCGAGTTTGGGACCACGACGATTTTTACCGGGAGCATACTGCAATTTTTCGCATGCAGCTTTAATGCGTTCAATGGAACTCTTACTCAATCGTTCCGGACGGTTCATGTAGAAAGAAACAGAGCTTACACTTACTCCAGCTTCTCTGGCTACATCCTTAATTGATACATTTGCCATTTTTTTGAATCCTTATTTTTTTCCAGTAATTAACATAATTGTTCTACCGGTAATGTACACTTATTTTTTATTTTTTCAAGTGATTTTTTAAAATTTTAATACACAATAACTAAATTTTACTATAAAAATTATTTTATTTGTAATTGTATAAAAATCTATTTTTTTACTGAAAAACCAAATGTTCCGATTTTTTCGCCGAGATTATAATACGCACCGTGACAATAAGCAAGCAATCCTTTTTTATCGAAGTTAAAATGACCGTTCCCGTCGATGAAATCTTTTGATACGCGGACGTTTACAATATCTGCCAGAAAAAGGTCATGAGTCCCAAGTTCAATAATTTTTGCAACCTTGCATTCCAGAGTGAGTGGACATTCTGCAATGGTCGGAGCTTTTATTTTTTCTCCTTCAAGAGCGGTAAAATTACATGTTTTAAATTTGTTTATTTTTCTGCCGGAAACCACACCGCAATAATCAACTTCACGAGCATGTTCTGCAAGGGGAACATTACAACTGAACTCTCCGGTATCGCTGATTATGGTATGAGAATATCGTTCTTTGCGTATGGAAACAGAAAGCATCGGAGGTTCACTGTTAATTATTCCGCACCATGCGACAGTTATAAGATTGGCATCATATCCTTTGGATTTGCCGCAGCCGAGCAGGACTGCCGGAACAGGTGCAAGCTGTGTGCTTGGAGACCATGAAATTTTTTCTGTTGTCATATTTAAATCCTTTTTCTGTTAAAAATTTACTAAAAAAATAAGAGGCTGCTGCAAAACTTTTTTGAGTTTTCGCAACAGCCCCTTTTGATTACACTGTTATGATTTCTGTCAATCTTTGAAGTCCTCATCAAAATCTTCGTCGAAGTCTAAATCATCATCAAAATCCAAATCATCGTCGAAAATATCACCCAAAACGTCATCGTCCAAATAGGCATCATCTCTGTCCATATCATCATCATCATCGTCCATAAAATCGGGATCTTCATAGGGATCATAATCATCCATGTCACCATCCATGTACATTGAACCGGCGCTCAGCATGGCGCCGCATTCAGGGCAGCAGCCGTCTTCAGCTTCGATTTCTTTTTCACTGACTTCAATATTGCAATAGGGACAAATAGTAGTTGCCATAAGCTGACCTTTCGTTAAAAAATCTCAGTTAAATCTTTCGGTAATATAAACACGTTTTTTGTATTTTCAAGTCTTTTTTTGGAAAAATATATGATTTTTATACTATTATTAACAAAAAAATATTGATAGAGGTAATTTCAAAAGTAATTCAAAAGGTTGTGTACTAAACATTGACTGATTTTTTTGCAAGGGGGCTTACGCCGCCCCCCTTGCGATCCCCGGCGGGGGATATCCATCCCCGTTTTGTGACGCTGGCGCGTGAGTGTCAGCGTCTGGGTGGTGTCAGGCTGTTTTTCGGCGGAATGTTTGATTGCTCCTTCCATTTTTTTATGGAATGAGCAATCAAATCTTCCGCC
>JAFVPG010000039.1 GCA_017505415.1 Lentisphaeria bacterium
GAAAGAAAACTTTTTTGCAAAAAAGCTTTTCTTTCCCTCCTGCCTTGTCCCGCTTAGCCTTCGGCGACGGCGGAACCTCCCTATCTTTCAAAAAACTCTTGAATAACGCATTGTTTTTCTGCTGCGCAAAAAAATCAATACGTGACATTTTGTTTACTTTACTTTTCAGAAATACGCTTTTGAATTTTACGCAGTAAAAGAAAAAGCGTATTTCAACAATAGTTTTTGTAAAAAGGGGTGGGGGCTCGGGGGCGGGGAAAAGAAACTTGTTTCAACAAGGTTTTTTCCCCGCCCCCGAAAACATCTTATAATTCCTTAACGACTTCCTGAACTTTGAATTTCATAGCGTCGAGCTGCTGTTCGATGGAT
Organism: Lentisphaeria bacterium; assembly: GCA_017505415.1. Lineage (GTDB taxonomy): Bacteria > Verrucomicrobiota > Lentisphaeria > Victivallales > Victivallaceae > RGIG5270. The sequence goes on from JAFVPG010000039.1 coordinate 370, forward strand.
TCGACGAGTTTGAATTGTGTATGGCAGCGGTCGAGGTTATGGTTATTGCGGTGAGTTTTGAAATATACGTCGCCGTCGAGGTAATCGGTAAGGAATCGGATACCGATTTCCATAGTGATGAGTTTACCTGCGAATGGGAGGTATTCGAGTTCGACTTCATTGAGGAAGCCGTTACCGCCGGCGAGGTACCCGCGAAGGAGAGCTTCAAACATTTCAAAACGCATGGTGACTTTAGAGAGGTCGACTTCATCTTCGAGAGCGGGGCTGGTGCCGGTACGGATCATGTCGCCGAAGTCGTAGTGTGCGAGACCGGGCATGACGGTATCGAGGTCGATGACGCAAATACCTTCACCGGTAAAGTCATCAATGAGAACGTTGTTGAGTTTTGTATCATTGTGAGTGATGCGTTCAGGGATAAGCCCCCGGGCATGAAGGTCGAGGAGAACACCGCAGTCATCGCGGCGGGACATGACAAAGTCAATTTCCTTTGCGACATTTTTCACACGATCGCATTTGTCAAGTTTGATACTTTCTTCGAGATTGGCGAGACGTTTCGGAGTATTGTGAAAGTCGACAATGGTTTCAAAGAGTCTGCCGCCGGGAATATCGACCAGAGCGCTCTGAAATTTACCGAAAGCACGGGCTGCTTCATAGGCCTGTTTGGCTGTTTCGAGAACGTCATAGGTACGGGCGTTTTCGACGAAGAGATAGCAGCGCCAGAAATTGCCGTCGGGAGCGGAATAGCAGCTTTGACCGTCGAGAGTTTTTACCACACGCAAAGTGGTGCGGCTGTCAGTGCTTTTGGCGGCGAGATGGGATGTTACACGTTCAACGTTTTCCATAAGTTTGACGGGGTTTTTGAAAACGTTGTGATTGATGCGTTGAATTGTGTAGTGAACGACAGTTCCCGCCTGATTGAATGCTGCCTGATAAGTGTCATTGATATGACCGGTGCCGTATGGGACAGCGATTATAAAATCGCCGTAAATATTGAAATGTGAACTGATTTCTTTCAAATCGTGTTTCATAAATACCTCTTATTTGAAAAGTTTTTCGGGATAAATGCCGTCGGCTATGAGTTTGCGGAGATTTTTCTGTACTTCGGGTTTATCTTCGGGGTAAGTTACGCCGAACCACGCAGATTCGGAGATAAGGACTTTTGCAGTACATTTTCCTGCTTTGATAAGGGCATCGACGACGAACGGGATATAGAATTCGCTTTTGAGTTCGGTGCCTTTTTCTTTCAGAAACTCAATGAAAAGTTCTTCGAGATAATCAAAGAGAGTATCCTGAAAGCCCCACATATTCATGGAAACGACAGTATCAGCGGGAAACTCAACTTTTTCACCGTCGTCGAGACAGCTGATGTATTTGCCGTCTTCTTTGATGATTTTTGTATGTTCAACGACGTTTGCGAGATTGCCTTTTGCGTCTATGTCGCAGATACCGCGTGAAACAGAACCGTTTTCGGAAACGGTATTTTTCATAAGGAATCCGCACATGGCGAATTCATTTTTTGCACTTTGAGTGAGAAATTCCCCGACTTTGGCGTAACCGTCCTGACCGTAAAAATCGTCAGCATTGATGAGGACAAACGGACCTTTGACGACATTTCTTGCGGCATAAATGGCATGACCGGTACCCCAGGGTTTTACACGACCTTCGGGGACACTGAATCCGGCGGGAAGATCATCAAGGGATTGGAAAGCGTATTCAACAGGAATGTATTTTTCATATTTACTGCCGATCTGTTTTTTGAAAGCCTCTTCGATGTCATGACGGATGATGAATACCACTTTGCCGAAATTTGCACGGATTGCATCAAAAATCGAGTAGTCCATCAAGGTTTCTCCGCAAGGACCCATCGGGTCAAGCTGTTTCAAACCGCCGTAGCGGCTGCCCATGCCTGCGGCGAGCAAAACGAGTGTAGGTTTCATAAAAATTCCTTTCATTATATGTTAATATCAAGTTGATTCCCGTATTATAAGGTCGCAACGTACGACTTCATTTGAGATTTTATTTTTTCCGGAGAATTGAGCTTCAAGCATTTCGCCCGCACTTACACCGAGCTGGCGGAGATGCAGGGAGACGGTGGATATTGCCGGAATGTAATTTTTGGCAATGGCAATATCATCGAAACCGATTACTGCAATATCCTGCGGTATTTTCAAGCCGAGTTCAGAAGCATGTTTGATAAAACCGATGGCAATTATATCGTTGGCACAGAGGATGCAGTCGGTTTCGTGGTGGTTGTGAAAAATTTCTTCTGCAGCCTGATAACCGTATTTGAAACCCGCACCGCCCTGGATTTCAAGGAGTTGAGATTCTTTAATTCCGAATCCGGCAGCGAAACCGCGTTTTTTCGGACGGTCAAGATGTCCTGAAATATAGGCAGGTGATTTGCGTCCTGTTTCCCGGAAATAACGTCCGGCAAGTGTTGCACCGTATTCATTATCGTAATCAACTGTATTGGTTGAATCCGGCTGACTTTTGCCGATTACGACGTATGGGATGCGTGCTTTGCGGGCGAGGGAGATCAGACTTGCCGCACCGGCAGTGCCGCTGATGATTATGGCGCCTGAAACTCTGCCATCAAGCATCTGTTCTCTGGCGCTGTCAAGCAATCTTTCGTCATGTTCGTCAAAAGGAGTGACTTTGAAAAGACGGTCGTGGTTGAGGGTGCGGTTTATGCCGAGGACGATTTCAGATATGAAATAATCAGGTTCGTCAGTGTAAAGTTCCGGATAAAAAAATGCAATGCTGCCGCCATGTCTTGAACCGAGATTTTTTGCATGAAAACTTGCGTGATAACCTAATTTTTCTGCGGCCTCAAGTACTTTTTTTCGTGTTTCTTCGCTGATGCGTCCGGCTCCGCCGAATGCTCTTGAGACAGTGGCGGCGGAAACTCCGATAGCTTCAGCAAAACTTTTGATATCCATTTTTTGCGGCATAATAAAACCATGTGTTTGTGAAAACGTTTTCTCAATTTCCTTTTATTAAAATAATGCTTATTGTCCCGATTGCAAATATTTTTTTGAATTTTTTTGCGAAAATGTTTTCACTGCATTTGAAAAATTGCAAAAACAAGTATATTGTATAACAAATCCGAAAAAACTCTGAAAATGAAGGAGAATCAAAAATGATCAATATTCAAACAAAAATCAAACCCGAACTCGATCCAGCTTATATCCCTGCGGTTCTCTGGAATCGTGAATTCCGCAGACTTGTCAAAGAATCCGGCAAAGCCGTTCCGGCAGTTTTTGCTCTCAAACGTCCAAATGGCACAGTTTCCGTTTTCAAAACTGAAATTTTCCCGCACAGCGGTGATTATAAGGCTCTCAATATCAAATATGCTGAACGTATCATCAAATTCCTGCTCTGGATGAAGGGCGGATATGAAGTCGTCATTGCCAATGCTCCCGAACTTGCAGCTGATCTGGCAAAAATTTATTCACCTGATGGCGCACGCAAATTCGATTATGAGATCATGGGTGAAACAATTTACGGAAAAACTTTTAAAATCACTTCTGTTGCTCTTGAAGATGCTCCCGCTGAAAATGAAATACAGGTTCAGCTCGGCGGTCATTTGGACGGCTGCCGTATCGGTTTTGACCTCGGGGGTTCTGACCGCAAGTGTGCCGCTGTTATTGACGGCCAAGTTGTTCATACCGAAGAAGTTGTCTGGGATCCTTATTTTCAGAAAGATCCGGAATATCACAAACAGGGGATCCGTGATTCTCTCCGCCGTGCTGCAGAGAAACTTCCCCGTGTTGATGCCATCGGCGGCAGTGCCGCAGGGGTTTATGTGGATAATCATCCGAGACTTGCTTCGCTTTTCCGCGGTATTTCCAAAGATGATTTCGCAAAATATATCGTTCCGATTTTCGATGAAATACAGCAGGAATACAATGTTCCGATGGTTGTTGCCAATGACGGCGAAGTTACTGCGCTTGCCGGTGCAATGAGTATGGAATCAAACGGTGTTCTCGGTTTGTCAATGGGGACAAGTCAGGCTATCGGATATGTCAATTTGAATGGAAATATCACTGATTGGCTCAATGAACTTGCTTTCGCTCCGGTTGATTACCGTGATGATGCTCCTGCTGATGAATGGTCGGGAGACATCGGTTGCGGCGCACAGTATTTCTCTCAGCAGGCTGTTGCCCGTCTGGCTCCTGCGGCAGGTTTGGAATACCCCTCTGATATGCCTTTCCCGAAACGTCTGGAAGCTGTTCAGGCCCTTATGGCTGACGGAGATGAACGTGCGGCAAAAATTTATCGTACTATCGGTACCTGTTTCGGTTATGCGATAGCCCATTATGCAGATTTTTATGAAATCAAAAATCTGCTAATTCTCGGTCGTGTAAGTTCCGGCAAAGGCGGTGAAATCATTATCGAAGAAGCCAAAAAAGTTCTTGATGCAGAGTTCCCCGAACTTGCTTCTTCTGTAAACTTCCGTATCCCCGATGAAAAATTCAAACGTCACGGTCAGGCTGTTATCGCTGCAAGTCTGCCTGCAATAAAATAAAGGAGGCTGGATCATGTCAATTCTTTTCAAAAATTGTTATCTGGTAACTCCCGGTTTTGAACACGAAAATATGTCCGTTCTCGTTGAAGACGGTAAAATCAAGCAGATTTTTGCTCCCGGTGATGAATTGCCGTCAGCGGATTTTGTTAAAGATTGTGAAGAAGGAATGCTGCTTCCGGGATTTGTTGATGTACATTGTCACGGCAGAAGCGGTTATGATTTCTGCGACGGTTCGGTTGAAGCGATTTCCACCATTGCAAAAGACAAACTCCGTGAAGGTGTTACAACATTGCTTCCGACAACTTTGACTGTCAGTGAAGATCAACTGGTTAAAGTTTTGCAGAGTGCTGCAGATTATGTCCGTTCTCCTGAAAGTTTGAACGGCTGCAAGATTCCCGGAGTTCATCTGGAAGGTCCTTATATCAATGAGAAACTTATCGGCGCACAGAATCCTGCTTTTGTCAGACTGCCTGATATTGAAGAGGTAAAGCGTTTGAATGCAATTTTCCCGGTCAAAAAAGTTTCTTTTGCTCCTGAAGTTGAAGGAGGTGCAAAGTTTGCTTCTGACTTGCTTGCCATGGGAATAACTCCTTCTGCTGTACATACCAATGCAACTTATGCCGAATTCAAAAATGCTTATGTTCACGGGTTGCGCAATTTGAGCCATTTCTGCAATCAGATGACTGCTCTGCACCATCGTGACATCGGTATGGTCGGTGCAGGTTTGCTCAATGAAGATGTTTATATTGAATTTATCTGTGATAAACTGCATATTTGTCCTGATATGATAAATCTTGTATTTACTCTCAAGAGTGCAGATTATATTCAGCTTATTTCTGATGCAATGCGTGCTTCCGGGATGCCGGATGGTGAATATGATCTCGGCGGTATGCAGACTTTTGTCAAAAATGGTGCCGCCCGTCTTGCCAATGGCGCACTTGCCGGTTCCACATTGCAGATTTGCGATGCTTTCAAAAATGTTGCAGAGCTTACCATGATGGAACTTTCTGACCTGGTGCAGACAACTTCATACAATCAGGCAAAGGCTCTCCGGCTGCCTAATATCGGAAAAATCGAACCCGGTTACTGCGCTGATGTGGTTTTGATGACTTTCGATTTCAAAGTCCGGGAAACTTACGTCAATGGCGAATTGGTATATGGAATAGATTGATATTCTGTTGACAAAGAAAGACTGCTGCAAAAACTTGAAAAAAGTGAGCAGCAGCTTTTTTATTGTTCTTTTTTTTGATATGCAGACTGATATTTTTTGTTTTTTATATTTGCAAAAGTTGTTTTTTGGCAGTAAAGTATAAAAAGTTTTTTTATATTTTACTTTAATATTTGCAAGGAGTTGAAAATGAAACACTTATTTGTTATTGCCGTTCTTTTTTGTGCATTGTCTCTGATTGCTGAGAATCAGAAAGCTGTTGTGACTGCCGGAGTTCTGAATGTCAGAGTCAAACCTTCTGCAAAATCTGATACATTGATACAGCTTCGCCGTGGAGATGAAGTCGTTGTTATTGCCAAAGGTGATGAATGGACTGCCATCCGTCCTCCTGAAAGATCTTCTCTCTATGTTTCATCTCCTCTCATTGCGGATGGTAAACTTAAAAGTAATGGTAATTTGCGTTCTGGTTCAGGAGTTAATTTTCATAGTCTCTGCATTTTGCCGGCTGGAACTCCGGTGACTGTTGTTGAAGATAAGAATCAGTGGAGCCGTATTGCTGTTCCTGATGTTGATGTCCGCTGTTATGTTGCCAGCCGTTATCTTAAATTTGTTGAAACTCCGGCAAAAAATACTGAAACTAAAGAGGTTATTCCTCCGGTCGCACCGGTCGTAAATAAAAATGATATTATCTCTTTCGGTAAAGAAAAAATTGATGCTATGAAGAAAAACAGTATTGTTAAAGGTACAGAAAAAAATGTTGAAGTTACAGGAATTCTCACTGAAACTTCAGTTAAAAACAGTCAGGTCAGAACTTTCGGCTTGAATATGGAAAATCAGTTTTATCATGTTGCCGGAGTCATTCCTGCAGCTGTAGATATTGCCAAACCGGTGAAGATCAGCGGTGTTTCGCTGAATATCCGCAATTGGAAAAATCCAATGATCATTATTCAGAAAATCGTACAGAAATAATTGTGTTTCTGCTGATTTGAGTATTATAAAAAAAATTGTATAAGTTTAATACTTGATACAATTTTTTTTATTTTTAGTCGTTATATAAAAATATACTGTGCATTTTCAATTTCAAAAAAATAAGGAGATATTATGTTTTATTTCAAGGGAAGCAATATGGTTTGTGCTGTTGTGCTTTGTGCTGCTCTGGTCGGCAGCGGCTGCGGCAAAAAGAAAGATAAAAAAGTTGAATCCCGCGCAGTTCGTGTTTCTGTTCAAAAAATGCAGGAGCGTATTTTTAAACGGCAAATACCTGTTCAGGGAACTGTAGAACCTGCCGCTCACGCAGTTATTTCTGCTAAAATCGGCGGCACAGTTGAGATGTTTAAGGTCAGTTCCGGTGATATTATCAAAAAAGGTGATGTCCTTTTCGGTATTGACCGTCAGATTCTGAAAAATCAGGTTACTATGCGTGAAGATGAGATAAAAGTCAAAAAAGCTGAACTTGCAACTGCAATTGCTGCCAAAGAAAGCGTTATCCTTTCCGAACATAAAGCTGTTCTTGATTATGAACGTGCCAAAAAACTTTTAAAATCCCGTGCAGTCAGTCAATCAGACTTTGATGCTTATGAGACTGATTACAAAAAAGCCCAAACTGATACCCGTAAAGCAATTGCCGCTGTCGCTAATGCTGAAGCTCAGTTGAAACAGGCAGAGAGCAATTTGACCATTGCCCGTAAAAATCTTGATGACTCTGTTCAGCGGGCGCCTTATGACAGTATTGTCACAGATACTTATGTGGAAGAAAATGAATATGTTTCAGGCGGTCAGAAAATCCTGCATATCGAAGACCAGAGCAAACTTGAAGTTGTCTGTTACATCAGTTCAGTCTATTATCATGATGTAAATGTTGATAAAACTGAAGTTGAATTTGTTGACAATGGCAAAAAACTCGGCAAAGGTGTCATAACTTTCAAAGCTCCTGCTATTGATTCTGCCAGCCGAACTTTCAAAATAAAAGCTGTTGTTCCTCAGAATATAAAACTTGTTTCCGGCAGTCTTTGTAACGTAAATATTATTTTTGAAGTCAAAAAAGGATATGGTTTGCCCTCTGATGCCATAATGCTTCGTGCCAATAACCGCCGCATTGTTTTTGCTGTGGGAGAGAATTCCATTGCAAAAAGTTTTGATGTCAAGCCGGGTATTGTTGATAATGGGTACACTGAAATACTCAATGCCGAAAAACTGCTTAAAGATGAATTTGTGGTCGTCGGTCAGAATTTTGTCAATACCGGTGCATTGCTCCAGATCATTAATCATAAATAACCGGAGGGCGTGCAGATGTTTTTAAGCAGATGGTCAGTTCGTCGTCCGATTGCAATGACGGCATTTATTATTATTCTTGTGATGATCGGTGCGTATTTTTATCCGAAAATCAGTATCGATCTGCTTCCTAATATGGAAATCCCTGTTGTGCTTGTCCGTTGTGAATATCAGGGCGCAAGTCCGACAGAGATTGAAGCTGAAATCATCCGGCGTGTGGAAGATGCAGTTTCTTCTCTTGACGGAATCAAACACGTTACAAGTCTGGCAATGGAAGATGCTGCAAATATTCAGCTCGAATTTAATATGGGTGTGGATGTTGACGTCGCCGCAACCGATATACGTGAGGCATTGAATCGAATCCGTGAGGATTTGCCGGACGGAGCAAATGAGCCTCTTATCCGTAAAATTGATACCAATGCGACAACTGTTGCACAGGTATTTCTGGTCGGTGACCGTACCCAGGACGATTTGTATGACTATGCAGATGATACTATTGCGGATAAATTTTCATCGGTGCCGGGGGTAGGCGAGGTGCGTGTTTACGGCGCTAATGAGATGCAGATTCATATTTTGCTTGACCGTGATAAACTTACTGCCATGAATATCACCATTAATGATATTGTCAAGAAACTTAAGGAAAATAATATCCGTAAACCTGTCGGACGTATTCAGGTCGACAGAAATGAAAAAAACGTTACTTTTGACGGTGATTTCAAAAGTCTTGATGAAATCGGTTCTATTGAAATCGGTAATTTTGAAAACCGCCGTGTTTATTTGCGTGATATTGCAGAAACTAAACTTATGAGCCGTGAGGTTCGCAGTAAGGCTTTTGTCAACGGAAAACCTGCTGCACGTTTCAATATCGTAAAAAAAGGTGAAGCAAACGCTATTGAGGTAATCAAAGGTATTCGCGCCCGCTTCGATCAAATGGTGAAAAACGGTGAATTGCCAAGCGGTATGGAACTTGTATGGTTTCATGACTCCGGTGAATTTATTCAGGCTTCTGTTGATGATGCATGGAGCAGTATTATCATAGGTATTGTTCTGACTGCGGTTCTGCTTTTCCTCTTCCTGCATGAGCCGAGATCGACATTTATCGTTATGATCTCTATGCCTATATCTGTGATTGTTACCTTTGCTGCAATGGCATATCTTGATTATTCATTCAATATTATGACCTTGCTTTCACTTGGTTGTTCTGTTGGTGTGCTGGTTACAAACTCAATCGTTGTTATTGAAAATATTTTCAAACATATTGACCGTGGAGAAGATATTAAAAATGCCGCAGAACACGGTACCGGCGAGGTTATTGCTGCTGTTTCTGCAAGTGCATTGACTAATGTTGTCGTTTTTGTACCGGTCATGATGATGACGACACGTATCGGCAGTATGATGATTCCATTTGCGGGAGTTATGGTCGGGGCAACATTGGTATCACTGTTTATCAGTTTTACTCTGACTCCGATTCTGTCCTGCGTGATGCTGAAAGCCAAAAAGGATGAGCCTGAAGATAAAAAAGTTTCTTTCATTGATAAATTTTTCCGTCCGTGGGACAGAGGTTATGATTGGCTTTGTACCAAGTTCAATAAGAGTATTGAATGGACGGAAAAACATGCAAAAATGTTTCTTGTTTTGGTCATTGCAGGCAGTGCGGCAATTTGTGTTTTTGTCATTCCGAATGTCGGGTTGTCTTTCCTGCCGTTTTGCGATCAGGGAGAAATCCGTATTAAATTTGAGTTCCCCAGTAATTACAATCTGGAAACAACTGAAAAATTGGTGCAGGAAGCTGTTGAACATTTGAAAAAATATGATTTCATAACCGGCATGTCTGTTAATGTCGGTAATGCCAATGGTGGTGCAGGGCAGGTCTCTGCCGCTGTTTATCTCGGTCAGATAACAATTAAAACCACCAAAAAAATGGAACGCAAAGAGAC
>JAFVPG010000390.1 GCA_017505415.1 Lentisphaeria bacterium
CGGGTCGTACCCGGCGCCGGGGATACAAGGGGGCGTGTAATAAAAAATCAGTCTACGTTTAGTACACAGCAAATAATTTTTCTGTAGAGGTAATTTCAAAAGTAATTCAAAAAAAGATTGAAAAATCAGCGTTGATGAGATTAAAGCGATAGTTTGAGCGTGGCTATTGAATAAATAAACTCCGAAAACACTCCGTTTTAAGATCGCGACGATGAATTTCAAGATTTTTTGAGGACTTTTGAAATTACCTCTGTACATGACTTTAATTTTTATCTTTGTTCAGCCAGCATTCATAGAAAATGATGGATAGAAAAATGCAGAGACAGCAGGGAACAACGGCAATCGTTCCGGTTGTGCCGAATCTGTCTCCGACTGCCCCCATAAGCCATGAGAAAAATCCGCAGCCTGGTATTCCCATGGCAGAATAATAGACGTAAAGCAGAGTCGAGTCACAATCCGGAAGATTTTGTACTCCATATACTTGAGTCGTCGGCCAGTAGGGAGAAATTCCTATCCCTGCAATGAAAAGAAGCAGGAACAAAACTATGAATATCAGATAAACCGGGAGCGTGCCGTTGCAATATTTCAATAATGCAAGTGTTACAGTTATCGGTATTGTCGCTCCTGCACAGCATACAAGAATATAACGCAGATTGTCCGGTTTGGCAATGTAGCCGAAATATGCTCTGCCGATGAACATGCCGATTGCGATCGCTCCTGTTCCGAGACCGGCAACAAAAGAGCTGGTTTGGAAGGTCAATTCTATATAAGCCGCAGACCAGAATGTAAGTCCGAATTCAGCACCTGCACCGAAAAACATGGCAAGGCAGCAAAGCCAGAAGCGTTTTTTATTGATAATTGTTTTTGTTTGTGACAGAATGTCGGAGAAGTTTATTTTTTCTTTGACTTCAGGGTAACGTTTGGCAGGATTTTCCTTCAGTAGAAAACCAAGCGAACTCAGAAGTGTCAGAATCCCTATGATGCCTAAAATTATGCGCCAATGCACTCCAAGCGACAACAGTCCGCCGATAATAATTACCGCACAACCGATGCCGACTGACCAGAATGAATGTCCGATATTCACATAACGTTCAGGTTCATCAAGATGCATATCCTGAATAAACGGAGTTGCGATTCCTTCACAGACCCCTTCTCCGAGTCCAACCAGAATCAAACAGGGGAAAAGATATTTGTATTCAGGACACAATGCACATAACAGTATACCGGTTCCGAAAAAGAGAATACTGAATCCCATAGAATAACGTTTGCCGATTTTCGCAGCAATGAAACTGCATCCGAGCAGAGACAGTATCATGAAGGCACAGCGTGCGGCATGCAGTACTCCGCCTGATGCCATGCCGCCTTCATCGAGCGGAAAATTGAGTGATTTGCCCATGGCAACGATCATCAGCGGAATTGCCAGTGAACACATTGAATACATCACGAATGCCGAATATGATGCAAAATCATAACGGCCGAACTTCAAACTCTTTTTTTGCATATTTTACGGAAATTTATTTTGAATTCAGGATTTCATTGCGACTGACACATGATGTACCGCGTTTGCCGACAGCGATACCGGAGGCGATATTGCCGATTTGAGCGGCATCCATGATACAGCCGCCGGAGGCGAGGGAGCAAGTCATAGAAGCCATGAGCGTATCTCCTGCACCGGAAACGTCAAAGACCTCTTTGGCGGCGGTTGGAATGATGTTCAGTCTGCCGTTTTCATAAATGGCAAGTCCGTCGGCAGAAAGAGAAATAACAAGGTATTCAGGAGTGTATTTTTCATAGATTTTCCGGGCGGCTTCAAGCAGAAGTTTTTCTCTGACGGATGCTGATGCAAAAAGGTCATCTTTCATTTCTGCAAGAGCAAATGCTTCTGTGCGGTTGGGTTTGAGAACGGTGAGATTTTTTACAATATCCAGACTGCCCGGTTTCGGGTCAAGAGCGGTTATTACGTGATTTGCGTTGGCGCAGTCAATAAGTTTCTGAACGAGTTGAGTAGAGAGAACACCTTTTTTGTAATCGGAGAAAATGAGGGCATTCAACTTGCCTTGCTGCATAAGTTTTGAGATGTTTTCTACGAAAAAGTTTTCGATATTGCTGTCGATTTTTTTTGTATTTTCGGCATCGACACGCAGAAGCTGCTGTTGATTGGCTACAAAACGTTCTTTGACGGTGGTAGGACGGGAAGCATCTTTGAAAAGGTAAGTGCCGATATTGCCGCTTTTGAAACATGAGGAAAGTTTTTCGCCGTCAATGTCGGCTCCGACAACTCCGAAAAGGGAACACTTTACATCGAGCGCTGCAAGATTTTCCGCCACGTTTCCTGCACCGCCCGGGCAGTATTCTTTTTTGAAAATGCGGATAACCGGGACAGGCGCTTCCGGCGAAAGTCTTTCAGAGATGCCGTAGGTGAAAATATCCAGCATCACATCGCCGATTACGGCGACATTGAGAGAGTTGAAACGGTCGAGGATTTTTTTCATGGTTCGAGTCCTGTTCCTTTTACGAGGTAATTTTGAATATAATCTCTGATTGAATCTTTGAGGGAAGTCGCTTCCGTTGTCCAGCCGTATGAGAAAAGTTTTGAGGTATCGGCTTTGGTATAATATTGATATTTGGCGCGCAGAGATTCCGGCATTTCAATATACTCTATGTTGACAGGCATATTGAGAGCTTCAAATGCGGCTGTTGCCAGAGCGTTCCATGTTTCAGCCCGGTTTGAACCGATATTGAAAAGACCGACGGCATCAGGACGGTCAAAAAGGTGCAGAACCATCTTGACGGCATCTTTGACATAGAGAAAGTCACGCATGAATTCGCCATCGGCATAGTCCGGATTATAAGATTTGAAAAGCCGCATTTTACCTTCGGTACTGATTTGTTCATAAGCCCGGAGGACGACACTGCGCATGTTGGCCTTGTGGTATTCATTCGGCCCGTAAACGTTGGAGAATTTGCAGCCGGTTATTTTTTTCTGAATGCCGTGCCGCATTGCCCAGAGGTCGAAAAGCTGTTTGCTGTAACCGTACATATTCAGCGGGCGGAGTTTTTCGATCTCATTGTCATTGTCGTTATAACCCTGTGAGCCGTCGCCGTATGTGGCACAGCTTGAAGCGTAAACGAGACGGATATTTTTTGCAACCGCAAAAG
>JAFVPG010000391.1 GCA_017505415.1 Lentisphaeria bacterium
CTTTGATCGCTTCTTTCAACGGATAACCGGCAAAATCAGCCGCCATCAACAATTCTTTGTTTTTAACGCTTTTCATAAAAAATCCTTTCTGTTAAATTATGTGGTAATGCGGGGGAGAAGAAAAAACTTTTTTGCAAAAAAGAAAAGGCTATATTTTTCTCTTTATCTTCCTGCCTTGTCCCGCCATAGCTTTAAGCGACGGCGGAACCCCCTCATCTTTTTCAAAAAACTCTTGTCAAAATACGCTTTTTCATTTATTTCATAAATTTCAAAAGCGTATTTTTAACATTTTGAAATTTCTTTCATTCACGACACATCTTTTTCAATCTTTTTAGTAACGCTTTCTGATTTTTGCGCAAGCAAAAAGCTGAAAGCGAACTTGAAAAGGTTTGGAAAAAGAGGGGTTCGGGGAGAAAAGAACCTTTCCTTAAAAGGTTTTTTCTCCCCGAAAAAACATCACCACTCTGCAACAACACCGTCGGAGGTACGCCAGACGGGGTTTTTCCAGTCGTGACCGATTTCGGCGGCCTTGCGGACGACTTCTTCGTTGACTTCGATACCGAGTCCGGGGGCGTTATTGCGGTAAACGCAGCCGTTGCGGTACTCAAAGACGGATTTATCGGCGAGGTAATCGAGCAGGTCTGCACCCTGATTATAGTGGATGCCGAGGCTCTGTTCCTGGATAACGGCATTGGGAGTCCCCCAGTCGAATTGCAAGCATGCGGCAAGAGCGATAGGACCGAGCGGACAATGCGGAGCAACTGCAATATCGTAACATTCTGCCATGGCGGCGATTTTTTTGCATTCAAGAATACCGCCGGCGTGACAGAGGTCGGGCTGGATAATGTCGACACAACCGGAGGTAATAATTTCTTTGAAGCCCCAGCGGGTAAAGTTGCGTTCTCCGGTAGCAATGGGAGTGACGGTATGACGGCGGAGATCTTTGAAGATTTCAAAATTTTCAATAAGAACGGGTTCTTCAACAAACATCAAACGGTATGGTTCAAGTTCTTTCATCAGGATACGTGCCATTGCCTGATGAACTCGGCCGTGAAAGTCAACTGCAATTCCGAAATCTTTGCCGCAAGCATCACGGATAGCTGCAACCCGGCTGACAGCGGCATCAATTTTTGAATAAGAATCAATGTAATCAAGTTCAGCAGTGCCGTTCATTTTTACTGCAGTATAGCCCTGAGCGGCTTTTTCTTTTGCAGCGGCAGCAGTATCATCGGGACGGTCGCCGCCAATCCAGCAGTAAACCTGAATTTTATCACGGACAGGACCGCCGAGAAGATCATAAATGGGAAGACCGAGAGCTTTGCCTTTGATGTCCCACAAAGTTTGTTCAATACCGGAAATCGCACTGGAAAGAATCGGACCTCCACGATAAAAACCTCCACGATAAAGAACTTGGAAAATATCCTCAATACGGGTCGGGTCTTTGCCAATAAGATAAGTCGAAAATTCTTTGACAGCAGCAGCAACCGAATCTGCCCTGCCTTCAATTACAGGTTCACCCCAGCCAACAATTCCTTCATCCGTAACTGTTTTGAGAAAAAGCCAACGTGGCGCAACCTTAAAAAGTTCCATTGATACAATTTTCATAAAAAATCCTTTCTGTTAATAACGATTGAGATTGTCAGGGGAAAGGAAAAAAACTTTCTGAAGAAAGTTTCTTTTCCTTTCCCCCGACACCCCCTATCCTTTTTACAAAGACTTTTATCCAAATACGCTTTTTCATTTATTTCATAAATTTCAAAAGCGTATTTTTAATATTTTGAAATTTCTTTCATTCACGACACATCTTTTTCAATCTTTTAAGTACCGCTTTTTGATTTTTGCGTCAGCAAAAAGCGAAAAGCGAACTTGAAAAAGGTTTGGAAAAAGAGGGGTTCGGGGAGAAAAGAACCTTTCCTTAAAAGGTTTTTTCTCCCCGAAAAATCATCCTTTTACAGCTTTAACTATTGCTTCGGCATCCTTGCGGACATCTTCGAGAGATTTACCGGCTTTATAGAGGGCGCTGCCGATACCTACGCCGCAGCAGACTTTCATAAAGTCGGGGATATTGGTTGAATTTACGCCGCCGACAGCCATGATCGGGGTTTTGATGACGGCTTTGAGGTCTTTGACGTAAGAAGGACCGAGGCAGGCGGGGAAGAGTTTCAAATAATCTGCACCGGCTTTGATGGCGGCAAAACCTTCTGTGGCGGTGAAAAATCCGGGAATTGAAAGCATTCCGAGTTTTTTGGTTTCTTTGATAACATCGGTGTCGGTGTTGGGAGAGATGATAAAAGTTCCGCCTGCTTTATGAACGTTGTTGACATCTTCAACGGTAAGAACCGTTCCTGCACCGACAGCCATTCTCTCTTTGCAATGTTCAGAAGCAATGGCAATGCTTCTGATTGCATCGGGGGAGTTGAGGGGGATTTCAAGCAGACGGATGCCTGCTTCGTAGAGAGTATCGCAAACGGAAATGACTTCATCATTGGTAATGCCGCGGAGGATTGCGACTGCAGGACATTCGGACATGAATTTTTCAAACTGTTCTTTCATCGCTGTACCCTTCCTGAAGCAGAACCTTTCATGAGATTGACGACTTCACTGCATGAAGTGTAATTGTAATCGCCGGAAATGGTGTGCTTCAAAGCACTGGCGGCAACGGCGAAACGGATGGCAGTGGCGGGATCGCAGTATTCGTCAGAGTTGAGAGCGAAAATCAAACCGGCGCAGAAAGAGTCGCCGCCGCCGAAACGGTCAACGATGTTGCGGATTTCATACGGTGAATAATTTCCGTCTTCTGCAAGCGGTGCAAAATGTGCCTTTTTCGTTGTGCAGTCATAAAGCATACCGCCCCAGTTGTTGTGGTCGGCGGAAATGCTTTCACGGAGGGTGATTGCGACAAATTTTGCTTTGGGGAACTTTTCTGAAAGCTGCGAAGCAACATCGGCATAACCTGCAATGTTGAGTTCGCCTTTGTCAATGGCGGTGTCTTTGGCATTGATACCGAAAACATCGGAAGCGTCTTCTTCATTGCCGATGATGATGTCGGCAAAGGGAACGATTTGAGACATACAGCACCGGGCGAGTTCATTTTTGGCAGTACCGGCTTTCCAGTTCCAGAGTTTTTTGCGGTAATTGAGGTCGATTGAAACGGTAATGTTCATCTCAGCGGCTTTTTGAGCAATGGCAAGAGTGCTTTTGAAAGCATTTTCAGTGAGAGAGGGAGTAATGCCGGACAAGTGCAAATGAGTAACGCCGTCAAGCATTTTTTCAAAGTCGTAATCTTCCGGAGCGAGCATGGAAATGGTTGAACCATCACGGTCATAAACAACATTTGAACCACGCATATTTGAACCGTGTTCAGCGTAATAAACACCCATTCTACCGCATTTGGCGTAATTTATACGGCTGACATCACAGCCAAGCCCTGCCAGTTGAGCGGCAAATGCTTTGACGATGGGATTGTCAGGAAGTGCGGTAAGATAACGGCTTCTGCCGCCAAGCATGGCAATGGAAGCACAGACGTTGGCTTCACCGCCGCCGAAAGTTGCATCAAGAGAACCCGGCAGAACCTGGGCAAAACGTTTTTTTCCCTGCGGAGCGAGACGGAGCATGACTTCTCCGAATCCGGCAATACAAAAATCTTTCATAATGATCTCCTTAAAAATATTGATTGACATTTACTTGCAGCATAATATACAATTGGAAATATAAAAATCAAGAAAAAAACTGACTTTTCAAACAGCATAAAGTATTATTTTGGATAAACGTTACTTTTTTTGTTTTCATTTTTCAATTTGTATTTGTGTGTAATTGATACTATTTTGTTTCCAGATATTAACTGCAATCAAACACGGGAGGAAAAATTTTATGAATAATATGTTTTGTTTTCAATGCCAGGAAACATGCGGCAACAGCGGCTGTACCATGACCGGAGTATGCGGCAAAACTGCAACAACAGCAGATGCAATGGACAGACTTATACAGAGATTGAAAGTAATAGCACTCAATCGGAAAGTATCGCATGAACTTGCAATTTTTATTGCAAAATCACTTTTCATGACTGTGACCAATACAAATTTCAGCGAACGTTCAATAGTATCCCAACTCCGCAAATCGGAAAAATTGACCGGTATTGCATCATTTGATGCACCGCTGGGAGTTCATTCTGACGGCGATGAAGATGTGGTGTCCCTGCGTGAGTTTGCAACTTATGCTTTAAAGGGAATAGCAGCTTATATGGTACATGCAGATGAACTTGATTTCAAAGATGAATCACTGGATGATTTTCTTTTTTCAGCATTACGCAAAATTTCAGAAAGTAAAAATACAGCCGATCTCCTTGAACTTATCGAAGAATCAGGAGCGGCAGCAGTCAAAGCTATGGCACTGCTTGATGAAGCCAATACCGGAACTTTCGGAACTCCTGAGAAAACTGTTGTCAAGACATATCCCGGCACAAGAAGCGGTATCCTGATTTCCGGGCATGATTTGAAAGATTTGTATGAACTGCTGATCCAGACAGAAGGTAAAAATATTGATATTTACACTCACGGAGAAATGCTGCCTGCTCATGCATATTTGCTTTTCAAAAAATTTCCGCATTTTTATGGTCATTACGGAAGTGCATGGCACCATCAGAATGTTGAATTTGCAGCTTTTAATGGTCCTATCCTTTTGACTTCAAACTGTATTACTCCGGTTCAGGAGAGTTACAGTAAAAGGATTTTTACCACCGGATGCTGCTATTATCCCAATGTCCCTCATATTGAAGATCGGGAAAGAGGCAGTATGAAGGATTTTTCTCCGCTCATTGAGCTTGCAGTAAAACTGCCGCCGCCAATGAGCATAGATAAAAGTAAATTATTGACCGGTTTCGGGCATGGACAGTTGACGGAATATCTTGATAATATCGTTGAAAATATCCGCAACGGCAGTATAAAACGCTTTATTGTTATGGCAGGTTGCGACGGCAGACAGAAAAAACGGGAATATTATACTGATGTTGCCAGTCTTTTGCCTCCGGATACAATAATTCTGACCGCAGGCTGTGCAAAATACCGTTACAACCGTTTGCCGCTCGGGGAGATAAACGGAATTCCCCGTATAATTGATGCAGGGCAATGCAATGATTCATACAGTTTGGCAGTTTTTGTTCTGAAATTGAAGGAGGCTCTCGGTGAAGAGGATATAAATAAACTGCCGATTTCTTTTGATATTGCATGGTATGAACAAAAGGCTGTCGCTGTTCTGCTCGCTCTGCTTTCACTCGGCTTCAAAAATATAAGGCTCGGTCCGACTTTACCCGCATTCCTATCTGAACGCATAACCAGAATTCTGGAAAAAAATTACAAACTTAAATCAATCTCTACACCTCATGAAGATATAATCTCCATGCTCAAAGGAAAATAACAGAGCAAATAAAAAAAGGCTGCTGCATACCTTTTTTTGAGGTTTTTGCAACAGCCCGGAAAAATGATTTTATAAATCAATATTTGCTGTCAGCGTACTCAACCCAGCCGCCGGCTTTGACCAGAGAGAGGTCAAAGGGAGTGACTTCAAATGGATAAGTTTTGCTTTTTTCGCCGTTTTTGACGGTGAATTTCAAGTTGTCGATGTCGGTTTCAAGATATGCTTCTGTACCGGCAAACTCATTGAAAAGCTCGTCAATAGTTTCAGCAGGCATTGAAATTGCCATCATACCGCAGTTGAACATATTCTGACGGAAAATACGGGCAAAATTTACGGCAATAACAATGTTGATGTCGTTGCATTCCAGAACCCACGGAGCATGTTCACGGCTTGAACCACAGCCGAAATTGGCACGGGTAATGATGACGTTTTTGTCTTCAATATCTTTTTTGGGGTCGAAACCTGCCAGAGAGAGGTCTTCCAGACAGTAAGGTTTCAAGGCTTCTTTTGTAAGTTCAGTCAGATATTTGGCCGGAATGATTTCATCGGTATTAATATCGGAACGGTCGAGAAAAAGGATTTTTCCGTTAAAATTTTTCATGTTTCACTCCTTATTTCTTGAAGAGGGGAGAATTGGTGATATAACCTGCAACAGCGGCGGCGGCGGCACTGGCAGGACTCATCAGATGTACCATACCGCCTTTGCCCATACGGCCGTTGAAGTTACGGTTGGTGGTAGATGCACAGCTTTCACCGGAAGCAAGAACACCGTTGCTCATGCCGAGACATGCACCGCAGGTCGGATTGGTAACACAGAAACCTGCATCCATGAAAATTTCAATGATACCTTCAGCCAATGCCTGACGGTAAATTTTCGGAGTTGCAGGAGAAACGATAGCACGGACATCGGGACTGATTTTTTTGCCTTTGAGAATGGAAGCAGCGATACGCAAGTCTTCAATTCTGCCGTTGGTGCATGAACCAATGTAAATCTGATTGATTTTAGTACCTTCCAATTCAGCGATGGTTTTGACCTGATCGGGTTTGTAACCGACAGTTGCCACGGGTTCAAGAGCAGTAACGTCAAAGTCAATGACTTTTGCATATTCTGCATCTGCATCAGGCAGATATTTTGAATAAGCTGCCAGAGCATCTTCTTTGCTCTTGAATTCGTCTTTGATAAAATCCCACAGGTAATCGACAGTTACCATATCAGGATAACAGATACCGCAAGTGCCGCCCGCTTCAATAGCCATGTTGCACAAAGTCATACGGCTTTCCATACTCATAGCAGCAACAGTTTCGCCCGCAAATTCAATGACATGATCAGTTGCACCGTTGACGGTCAGCATTTTGATAATTGACAGAATAACGTCTTTGGCATAAACGCCGTCAGCAAGTTTTCCGGTAATGTTGATTTTGATTGTTTCAGGGTCACGCATGGTAGTGACACCTTTGAGAATACCGACTTCAAGGTCAGTTGTGCCGACACCCGCTGCAAACGCACCGAATGCACCATGTGTACAAGTATGAGAGTCACCCATGATAATGGTGAATCCGGGACGGACAAAACCCTTTTCCGGGAAAATCGCATGGCAGACACCATTTTCACCAATGTCAAAAAAGTCTTTGATTCCCTGACGTTTCGCCCAGTCGCGCAAAGTTTTGCCCTGTTCGGCAGTCTTTGAATCCTTCGCAGGTGTGACATGGTCAATAACCGCCTTGATTTTGCACGGATCAAAAACACGATCCTTGCCCTTCGATACCAGATCATTCAACGCAATCGGTGTTGTAATTTCATGACAAAATACACGGTCAAGCTTCAGAATAGATACCCCGACTCCCGGAGAATCAATCCGATGCTCATCAAAAATTTTCTGTACTGTTGTTTTACCCATTTTTTTATTCCTTTATTGGTAATTGATGATATTTTGCAGGGAAAGAAGAAAAAACTTTTTTGCAAAAAAGTATTTTCTTCTCTCCCTGCACCCTCTCATCATTTTCAAAAAACTCTTATCCAAATACGCTTTTTCATTTACTGCGTAAATTTCAAAAGCGTATTTTTAATATTTTTTTCTGTTCCTGAATCCTGCCGTTTACAAATCTTTGAGTAACGCTTCGGAGTTTTTGCGAAGCAAAAAATCTGAAGCGAACACAAAAGTTTTTGTAAAGGGAGGGGTTCGGGGAGGGAAGAAACTTGTTTCAACAAGGTTTTCCCTCCCGGAATATCATTATTTTCAAAAAACTCTTATCTAAATACGCTTTTTCATTTACTGCGTAAATTTCAAAAGCATATTTTGAAAAATTCTTTCATTCAAAATTCATCTTTTCAATCTTTTAAGTAACGCTTTCGGAATTTTGCGTCAGCAAAAAACGAAAGCGAACTTGAAAAGGTTTGGAAAAAGATGGGTTTGGGAAGAAAAGAACCTTTCCTCAAAAGGTTTTTTCTTCCCAAAAAACTCTCTTAACAAACAATATTTATCAAGCGTCCGGGGACGATGATAATTTTTTTGACATCTTTACCGGCGATGGCTTTCTGGACATCGGGGTTATTGAGAGCGAGCTGTTCCATTTCCTCTTTGGTAGCGGAGACGGAGATCATGATGCGTGCTTTAGGCTTGCCGAGGACCTGGACGAGGATTTCTTTTTCGTCGATGACGAGGAATTTTTCGTCGTATTGTGGCCAGGGTTCGTAAGCGACGGTATCGTTATGACCGAGGATTTGCCAGAGTTCTTCGCCGGCGTGAGGAGCGAAACATGCGAGCATTTTGACGAATGCTTCGGCGGCTTCACGGGGAAGTTCATTTTTGGATGCAAATTCGTTGACGAAGA
The DNA here is from genome assembly GCA_017505415.1 of Lentisphaeria bacterium. Classification (GTDB taxonomy): domain Bacteria; phylum Verrucomicrobiota; class Lentisphaeria; order Victivallales; family Victivallaceae; genus RGIG5270. The sequence goes on from JAFVPG010000391.1 coordinate 8,245, forward strand.
CCATCATCTGGCTGATAGCGGTATTGAAGCCGAAAGTATCGAGGTCAGCGGTAACTTTTTTGATAGTTGAGTGGAGGACTCTGGCTTCATCTTTGGTGCAGGGGCGGTCAACGATATTGCTTTCGGAGATCATGCGGAAAGCACGTTTGAGGAAGCGGTAAACGCCTTCAACGCCTTTGGTACTCCATGGTTTGACGGCTTCGAGCGGGCCCATGAACATTTCATAGAGTCGCATGGAGTCTGCACCGTACTCACGGATGACGTCATCGGGGTTGACAACGTTGCGGAGGGATTTTGACATTTTTGCGGGAAATTCAACAAGTTTTTCGCCGTCAGAAATACGGTAGGGGGTGCCTTCTTTGAATTCGACCTGATCGGTGGGAACGAGGACACCTCGGGTATCTTTGTAAGAAATACCAAGAATCATGCCCTGATTGATGAGTTTCTGGAAAGGTTCTTTGGTTGAGACAAAACCAAGGTCAAAAAGAACTTTGTGCCAGAAACGGGCATAGAGCAAGTGGAGAACGGCATGTTCTGCACCGCCGACATAGAGGTCAACGGGCATCCAGTATTTTTCTTTGGCGAAATCCCATGCCTGTTCGGAGTTGCAGGGGTCGATGTAGCGGAGATAATACCAGCATGATCCTGCCCATTGGGGCATGGTATTGACTTCACGGAGACCTTTGCGTCCGTCTTTGGGGTTGATATAAGTGCGCCATTCTTTGGCTTTTGCAAGCGGTGGTTCACCGTTGGCGGAGGGTTTAAAGTCCTCCATTTCAGGCGGAGTGACGGGGAGTTCAGATTCGTCAATGAGTTCAATGGAGCCGTCTTCATAGTGAATGATGGGGAAAGGTTCACCCCAGTAACGCTGACGGCTGAAGAGCCAGTCACGGAGTTTGTATTTGACGGCGACTTTGCCGAGTTTATTGGCTTCGAGATAAGAAGCCATGGCTTCTTTTGATTGAGCGACATTGAGACCGTCAAGCTGAACTTTGTCATTGGAAGAGTTCATGAGAACGCCGTCGCCGGTGTAGCAGACTTTGCCGGCGAGAACGCCTTCGAGGTCATCGACTTTTTCGAGTGGCTTCATGATACAGCGGATGGGGAGATTGAATTTTTGTGCAAATTCAAAGTCACGGGTATCGTGAGCGGGAACAGCCATGATTGCGCCTGTGCCGTAAGTGCTTAAAACATAGTCAGCGATCCAGATCGGGAGTTTGTCGCCGTTGACGGGATTGATGGCATAAGCGCCGGTGAAAGCACCGGTTTTTTCGGTAGCAAGTTCAGTGCGGTCGAGTTCGCTTTTCTGGGAGGCTTCAAACTGATACTTTTTGACAGCTTCGAGATTTTCGGGAGTTGTAAGGTTGAGAACTTCGGGATGTTCGGGCGAAAGCACCATGTAAGTTGCACCGAAAAGAGTATCACAGCGGGTGGTGTAAACGGTAATATCAATGCCTTTGTCAGTTTTGAAAATGACTTCAGCACCGGTGGATTTGCCGATCCAGTTGCGCTGCATTTCTTTGATACCTTCGGGCCAGTCGAGGTCATCGAGGTCATTGAGCAGTCTTTCGGCATATTCGGTGATTTTGAGCATCCACTGTTTCATGGGGCGTTTTTCGACGGGGTGATTTCCGCGTTCACTGCGGCCGTTGATAACTTCCTCATTGGCAAGAACAGTACCGAGAGCAGGACACCAGTTGACGGCAACTTCATCGAGGTATGCAAGTCCTTTTTTGTGAAGCTGCATAAAAATCCATTGAGTCCATTTGAAGTAACCGGGATCGGTGGTATTGATTTCACGGTCCCAGTCATAGCTGAAACCGAGTGCGCGGATCTGGTGGCGGAAAGTATTGACATTTTTTTCAGTGGTGATGGCGGGATGAGTACCGGTTTCAACTGCATACTGTTCAGCGGGGAGACCGAAAGCGTCCCAGCCCATGGGGTGCAGAACATTGAAACCTTTCATGCGTTTGTAGCGGCAAACGATGTCGGTAGCAGTGTATCCTTCGGGGTGTCCGACATGAAGACCTGCGCCGGAGGGATAAGGGAACATGTCGAGGACATAATACTTGGGTTTGTCAGAATTATCTTCGGCTTTGAAAGTTTTGTTTTCGAGCCAGAAATTCTGCCATTTCTGTTCAATTTCATTAAAATTGTATTCTGCCATAATTGGACCTTTCTGTTATATACATAAATATACTTTTATGTAATATAACATACTTTCCCGTATTTTGCCAATTTTTTACAATTTAAAATGTCAAAAATATGTTTTTTTGACGATTGTAAAAGTACATGCAAAGAGATTCAGCGGCATTTACAGAGAGTTGTTCTACAGAGGATGGGGTACTTATCATTCCGGAAAATTAAGAGTCTTTTATCGGTTTGGACAGAGTTGCAGAATGAAACTGACGCCCACTTTTGCAAAAGTGTACAGCAGTCTCTTTTTTATCAAGGAAAAAGTTTTTCACTTGTGGAGAAATCATTTGACGATTTCCGGAGCGGCGGTCAAGCCTGACGGAACCGAGAAGCGTTCAAGCTGATTGCCCATGGAGTTCCAGATGCGCAGGGAAATGTTGTGTTTGCCCTGCGGCAGTGTGAAGCAATAAGGAGCAAGCGCTTTGCGTTCAATGGCTTTGCCGTCGATGAGAAGTTCTGCAATATCCTTGAATCCCGGAAGATTGAGCATGTCACCGTCAGCAATATCAATGGTACCGAGATCGACAATGGCTTCACCGGAGTAGAATATATTGCCCTGTTTTTCCCACCCGCATTCAACCGAGAGGAATTGAGTGCGTTTGTAGAGATTGAATTTTTTCCATGATGGATTATATATTGCAAGCAGGTATTGGCGATTGGCTATTTCGGCATAATCTTTGCTTGTTTCGACATCAACATTGAAATTGCCGCCAAGATAAGCGCATTGAACGAATCGGCATGGATTTTCAAACTCAATGCGGTTTTCGCCCTGAACAGCCTTTATATTGACCCGGCGGTATTTGTCATGGAAAATAAAACTGTCTGTGAAGTTTGCAAGTTCCTGACCGTTGAAAAATACTTTGCCTTTATTTTCCGCAGGTACAGAAAGAGTCAGAGTAAAGTTTTCCTGACAGTTGAAAACGAGTTCTTTCTCAAATGGAATGACATTGGCAGCTGCCCAGCGGACGGGATATTTGCCGTTAAAAATCTTTTTGACTTCGTAATTTACCGGAGAGCGGTATGATTCAAAAGGTCCGCCGAAAACAGCAATTTCGCCTGGATTGAGTTCAATTTTATAAGATTTGCCGTTATAATTCAGAGTTCCTGTCATTTTTTCAGGATTCCAGATGTTGGCGGCGAGCAGATATTCCTCTTGGTTCAGACGGCGGCGCATATAGGCAAGATCACCGGCGGAGAATGTTACTGCAGGAGCAGGAAGTTCAGGAATATCTTTGACCGGATCAATGATATTTTTTATCGGACCGGAGTAATTGCGTGGAACAATGATGTAACCATCAGCACGGCGGTTGAGTTTATCGCACAGATGGAAGAATGGAGTGCTTGAAATATCCTGCCAGACTTCTGCTGTCGGGTCGATGACGGCATATTCAGCAATATATTCACCTTCAGCAGCCGCCATGCACCAGAAAGAGAGTTTGTCATTGAACTCTCTGATTCCTTCTTCAAGAGTTGTCCAATTGAAGACAGGCGGGGCAAAATATTTGATCAGTTCATGGAAACGGTGATGCACTGCATGCGGAACGATAAAGTTGATTCCCTGAATTATCTGCCATGCAGCAATACGGCTGAGATCATTGAACGTCATGTGATGATTGGTGGCGGCGAACATTTCGCACATGATACGTTTTTTGTTATTGAGGACTGCTGCACTTTGAGCGTATTTGGCGCGAACATCCCACAGACTTTCATCACGGTGGGGGTGATAGAGAAATTCATCATCACCGGCAAGTGTGACCTTCTGCGTATAATAACGTTTGTCATAATGCGTACCGCTGTCAAGCACGAAAATTTCATGGTCTGTACCGGGGGCGTCAGAGTGACTCAAAAGGGTCAGCGGATTGCCTTCAGTGAATGCAGAACTGCGCTTGCAGTATTCATAATTCATAGGCCCTGAATCAGAGCTGTGAAAAGTATATTTGACGCCGTGTTCCTGACACCATTTGTGATTATTGGCGAACCATTGCTGGTACAATTTGCCGCACAACTGCCAGTAATCGTGCATAACTTTTTTGTCAGTACCGTCAAAAAGAGCTTTCAGATTATCTTCAATGGCATAACCGAATTCAGCTTTGAACAATGCGGGAAAATTTTTGCTCCAGGGATAATAGCGGTCGGAACATTCTTTGAGAGATTTTGCATTGACACGGCGGTTGTCGGCATCGGAGAAAAATCCGGTGATCCCGTTGCCGAAATATTCTGCAAAGCGTTTGTAATATTCATCATAAACAAATTTGTGGAAAAGTTCAGAACTTTTTTCCTCTTCAAATGCGGGGAATCCCCATGCAACTTCTGCAATATCCAATCTGCCTTCATCGTTAGGGAGCAGACGGAGCTGTTTCAGTGTCGGGTCGGCGGCTTCAATACGGCCTGCGGCATCACCGGGAGGATAATTGAAACCGTCATTTATCCAGAGTTCAAGTCCGAGTTTGCGGCAGGCAAGAATAAAGCGTTCCGTAATTTCAAACCACTCATCGGAAAGATAACGTTCAGCATCGAAGCCGACCGGAGGTTTATTGAAAAGCACGATACCTCCGAAGCCATCATCTTTCATCTGCTGCATTGCGGCAAAAACTGCTTCATCGGTGTAATCTTCGGGAGCAACCGTATTAAGAAAATAAAATGGTATCGGACGGTAATTGTCAATTTTTTTTGTGTAATTCATTTATCAAACCAATGTTATATTTTCGGGTAATTTTATTGTCGGGGTATCGGCATTTTCGGAGTTTTCAACTTCAATGATGCCGTGCGGTGTTGGAATGGTGCATTTGTAATATTCAAGTCCTCCTGTAACGGGAGTGAGTGCGATTTTTTTACAGCCGGGTTCAAGTATTTGAAAACCGGTAAGATAACGGGGAAGAATGGCGGCAGGCCCGGCTGACCAGCCGTGACAGAGGCTGTGGCGGAGACCTTTGTAGCAGAATTTGCCGAAATCTGCGTGAATATCTTTTTTGCCGTCAACGGGGAGGGTGTCTATTCCGAATGAATTGAGAGTCCATTCAAAATCAAAATCCTCCCAGAAAGTTGTTGCCCCGAAATTGAGCATAGCCCCGTAATATTTGCGAATAAAATTCAGCGTACCTGCAATATCATTTGCACGGCATCTTGCATCCATGATGTAATAACTCATAAATGTGCTTGCATCATATTCCGGATTTACGCTCAAAATATCATGGTTGACCTCTTTTGCATCACGGAGTCCTGCCAGCACGAGAAGAGCATTTGCGCTTTTTCGTGAAGTTTCCGGGGCGGGGAATTTATCAAGTAAAGCACATGCTTTACGGCAGATATTGAATAATTCATCATCTTTCAATGCCGCTGCGATTTTTTCCGCCGCATGAAATGCCATAGTCATGAGTGCCTGCAAACCTGCATGAACTGCCGCTGAATCCTCTTTTGTAGGCCAGTCGATGAAACGCAAATCGGGCATTTGCTCTCTGCCGTCTTCACCAATATAACTGACAAAAATCTTAATCAGTTCTTTGAGATAGTTGTGCTGTCGTGCAAGGTATTGTAAATTGCCCTGATGCAGATAATATTCCCATTGACAGATTATCCACCACAGAGAATATGAACTTATGGTATTCATCATATCAGGAAGCGGAGTGCGGTCACGCAGAAAATCCAGCGTTTCCGGTACAATGGAAGTGTCGCTGAAAATCATATTGATAACATTTATTTCAGGATTCATGTCCCCCATCCATACCAGACGGTCACGTTTGATACCGTCAAGCAGATAATCCTGCATGCACATGTGAACTGTATGCGACGCAGTATCAAAAATGCGGTTCAAAAGCATGTCATTTGAAACAAATGTACCGTCTTTTGCAATATTTCTGTAGCGGGCAATCGCAAGAATATTGACGATTTGCAGTTTCTCAACAGTGTCAATACAGACAAAGCGGAAACCGGTATTGCCGTATTCAAGAATACCGAGAGCCGGAACGTCAAGCACAGTATCATGAATGGCATGAGCCTGATTGGGATCACCGAGTGTTTCTGAAACAGATTCGCCGAAACGCAGACGGATTTTCCCTTTCTGTTTACCGGAAACAATGCGTATGCCGCCTGAAAGTTCCTTGCCGAAATCAAGAATTATGCGGGAGCCTTCCTGAAAAATGCGGTAATCATTTTCAGTAAGTATTTCTCTTGGCTGAAACCATGTCCTCCCGATGAAAAAGTCGGGAGAACTGATATTTTCCGCAAGAATAATTTTTGAACACGGAACAAATTCCGTAATTCTGTTATCAATTTTTCCGTTGAAAAGCACTGTGTTTATTTCCTTACATCATTTTTGATTTTTGCGCTCCACGGACGGTAAGTTTTTATCTGCCAGATTTTTTCCGGAGCATCAAATTTTTCAGCGGACATGACTCTTACAGCATAAGGTTCAAGTTTGAGTTCAAATGCGCCGTTGTTTACTTTGACGGGATTTGAATCAAAAATGACATTGAGCTGTTTTTCCGTGAATCCTGTAAATTTGGCTGAAATACTGTCGCCTGACTCATTGGCGAGTATATAATAGAATTTGCCGTCAAGATTTTTGACCATCATATTGACTTTGGGATTGTTGCATTTGACGGCAGGATTTTTGACAGTTCTTGCAGTGAGAACGGGGGTGAGATATTTGAGTTCCAGAGTTGTTTTGCGGACAGCATCCCAGAATTCATCGGGAACGTAAACCGTGTAACCGAGGTAGTGGAACTGCAAACCTGTCGCACCGTGAAGGATTGCATTGAAGGCGGCAAAACGTGTCTGCGGATAATCAGGATAGGTTTTGCGCATTGCTTCGTCAGCGGGCTGGAATTTAGCGGGACGGCGCATGTGCGCCCATGAGAAGCCCTGAATGATCATCCATACGGGTTTACGGTATTTGACTGCCTGCATACTGCGGTCGGTGTGTTTCCCGATGACAGTAAGAGTACGGTCTCCGAGGTCAACGCCGTGCGGTGCGCCGATGGGATAAATATCCACGCCGAAAACGTCGCAGGTATCATTGGCATAAGCCTGATGTTCGGCAACCGTACCGACTGGAGCTTCATTGTACCACAATGGATGATAGGGGTCATTATCTTTTGCCCAGTGATAGAATTCGGAAATAGTTTCCACGGTGTAGCCTTGAATCATGGCTTCGTCGGGACCGAAATAACCGAACAATGCGGGATGTTTCTGATATTTTTTAATGAGATTTACCCATTTGTTTTTGAATGCGGCACGCTGTTTGTCGTTCATGGTGACGGAGTATTTGTGCGGGAGTTCGACAATACCCCAGAGACCATGTCTGTGAACCATATCAAGGAGCGGGAAACGGTCGGAGTTTTTGCTTTGCGGGTGATTATGGTGCAGGAATATGACATTGAAACCTGCTTCTTTGAGAAATTCCAAATCTTCGTCAATGTCGCCGCGGTTGGTGTACCACCAGTTGCCGATATGGAAGAAAGGCTTGCCGTTGACGAGGGTTACGCCGTCATCACGGAAAGTGACTTCCACGGGATTGGGAGCGTAATTATTGATAGTTTTCTTCTCGGTTTCAACAACTTTATTTGCAGCATCTTTTACAGTCATTACGAGTTCAAAAGATTTGCCCTGTGCAGGAACGGGAAGAGAAAATTTATTGTCAGAAGCTGTGCATTTCTTGCTGAAAACGGCTTTGCCGTTATTATTGAGAACGAGTTCAGCAGTAAGATTTTTTCCCTTGAAATCAATTATACCGGTGATTTTTTCGGCTTTGTTGGTGCTGAAAACGCCGTCACGGAAATTGAACGGCTGATCGAGCAGGATTTCCGCCTGTTTGACAACTGGGGTGAACTGTTCAAGTTTGAAATCGGAGAACTGCACACGGGCGGGACCTCTGGCTTCAATAGCGAACATGACTTCCTTGCAGTTGCGGGGCGGACGGAATTCGGCATATTTTTTCTGCGATCTGCCGTCGAGACCGACCTGCCATTTTTCAGTACCTGCCATGGGAACCTGATTGCGTGCGATGGGGTACATGCGTACATCGTGTTCAATGGAGGCTTTGCCTTCGCCGCGGAAAGAGTAAACATTGTAGCTCAAGCGGTAATGTTTGAGAGGTTCAACTTCAACGGGAGCTGAGAAGAAGCGGACGATTTTGCCGGTTTCTTTGACAGCGAGTTCGATGACATTTCTGCCGTCTTTATTTTTGACGATTTTGCCTGTATTGTTGAGGTCCCAGCCGACAACGCCGTCGTCGAGGTCAGCGTTGAAAAAAGTTGCGGGATTATCATTCTGGAAAAGAGTGAGTTCTTTCAATTCAAATGCTCCTTCGGGAGTGCCTTTAGTTGAGAGTCTGAATTTAGCATAGACATTGGATGCAATTTTTTTCGGAAATTTGAATGCCATGAAGCGGGTTTCAAAGTTGCCTGTGCCGTTGAAACGGAGAGATTTATTCTGCCAGACGCCTTTGGTATTGTTTTCAACATAGAAGAAAACGGAAGTACCTTTGGCGGCTTTGGCGGTGACTTTCATAACATAGTAAACATTATCTTTGATGGGAAGACCGCTGATTCCGAAAGAAGTGGATTTTGTGAATTTTGCGGAAATACCGTCAGCAGTGAATTTGGCATTTTTCATGCCGTTCCACATGTCGTGATTTTTTTTGTCGAGCAGATTTATTTCATTTTTGCTGAAAATTTTAACGGTGGGGGCAGTGGCGGGGGCAGTAGTTTTGTCGGCGAGTTCTTCAAGTTTGAAATCGAAAAATTGAACTTTAGCTTCGTCACGGACTTCAACATTTACGGTGATATTTTTTGCACCTGACGGGGCTTTGAATTCCTGTTCAAATTTAAGGATTCTGCCGTGGTGTTTGGTTTCCCACTTGTCAGTACCGCTGATTGCTTTATTATTGACGGCGGGATAAACTCTGAAGTCGTGTTCGAGAGTTTTTCTGCCGAAGCCTGAAGCGCAGTCATTTGAGTATGAAAGTCTGTAAGTTTTTCCTGCGGTAACGGGGATGTTGACAGATTTGACTTTTACTGTTGACTTTGCTTTTTCGGCAAAAAGTTCGAGGACATTTTCACCGGCGGCATTTTTAACGACTTTTGCACCATTGCCGAGATACCATGCGGCACTGCCGTTTGAAAAATCGCCGTTGACGATCAAACTGTCAGACGGAGCTTCAAGGAGTTTGAGGGATTTGATTTCAAAAAATCCGGCGCCGTCTTTGCATTTGGGTTCAAAACGGACATAAACATTTCCCTTGAAGGGCTTTACGAACTTGAACGGCATGTAATAATCTTTTTCAACGCCGCTGCCTTTGTCATTGACAACAGCATTCTGCCAGACGCCTTTGGTATTATTCTGAACGTAAAAGCGCATGGTTGCGCCTTTGGAGAGAGTGCCTTTGACGGCGATGACATAGAATTTATTTTGTTCAATTTTGAGCTGATTTACGCTGAAATGAGTCTTTTGGTCAAAGTTCACTTTGAGAGCAGCTCCGTCAGCAGGAACGGTAAGTTTTGAATCAGCGAATTTCCAGTTTTTCTGGTTGGCAGCAGTGAAAAGCTCCGTTGCAAAAGCAAACACAGCCATAAACAAAACACACAATGCAATAATTTTTTTCATAATCTTATATAAAACTCCTTTCTAAATCAATAATTATCCATCCATGCTTTTACCCACGGCCATTGATCATTATGTGACCAGAAAGAAGCTTTTTTGTAGTTTGCCAAAAAATAGTCATGAGTCATCGTTGTTTCAACATGTCCATCTGCATACAGAATAGTTGATTTGTTACTGTGCGGATAATAGAAATACGGACTTTCCGATTCGTCAATAGTGCCACCCTGATAATTTGTAGCGAGAATGGATGCTTCAAAAACATGACGCACCACGCTCGGACTTTTTCTGAATTTAGTAGGTCTTGCATAAATTTTTCCTTTTAAATGAGAATAGGCAGCAGATCTTGGATCGGAACCGGCTCCGTCAAGTGCGGAATTTGTACCCATAGTATGACGATATCCGCCGCGCATAGTATTCCAACCGGGCATTTTACCTAATTTTGCAATTACAGCCGGACATCCGTAATTTCTGTTTGCTGTGGTCAGCCAGCCGTCACTGCCGACTTTTACATCAATATAAGGTGCAATAATAATTGTCCAATAATTTGTTGGTTTATTCTCGTCTGCGTATCTCCATTTCGGAAAACAATCATCTGAATCATTCGCATACAGCTGCATACCGATACCGACAGTTTTAAAGTTGTTTGTGCAGCTTGAGTGATATGCTTTTTGACGTGCCTGCTGCAAAGCAGGGAGCAGCATACCTGCAAGAATTGCGATAATCGCGATTACCACCAGCAATTCAATCAATGTGAAACTTCCGATAGTATGTATTCTGGCATGTTTCTTTGTAATCATTTTAACACCTTTCTTTTGGAATTATTTTTGTTTCTATGCTTACAAACTTCCGATAATACATATTATAGCATATAATTTTTGATTTTCATTATTTTTTTTCATTTTTTTCAAATTATTTTAATGCAGGTTGTTTTGAGTAAGGAACGTAGGTTGCAGGTTTATAAATCTCTGCTGCACTTTTGAAATCTGCTTCGGAGAGAACAGCAGTTCCGTATGCAGGCAGATCCAGCGTGAAACTGCCGTTGTTTACATATAGTGGAATAACTTCAAAAAGCTGATTGAGTTTGGATTCAGGAATATTTTTGAAAATTGCAGTTACAGCTTCAGCGGATTCATTGATTATAAAGTAATAGTTTCTGCCTTCATATTTTTTGACCATAAAACGCACTTGTTTGTTGAGACATTTTACAGAAGGATTTTTTACCGTTTCTGCTGTAAGTACCGGAGAAAGATAATTCAATTCAAGCGTGACTTTACGCAGAGCATTCCAGTAAGAATCAGGCAGATGCACTGTATATCCGAGATAATGATACATAATGCCCGTAGCCCCGTGCAGAATTGCATTGTATGCCATGAAACGGTTTTCTGCATAAGTCGGATAGCGTGACATTACTTCTTCATAAGGTTTCATGCGGTTTAACGCATTTATATGTCCCCATGAGAGAGATTGCAGAATCATCCATACTGGTTTGTTGTAATCAACCGACTGCATACAAATATCTGTATGTTTGCCAACCACTGTCATAGTTTTGTCTACCAAATCGCCGTGACCGTGGCGGGTCATGCCGACAGGATAAATGTCACGTCCGATAACATCACAGATAACAGAATAGGCTTTCTGTTCCTCCATTGTACCGTTTGGGGCTTCATTGTGAAAAAGCGGATGATAGGGGTCAACTTCCTTTATCATATTTGTTTCTGCCATAAGTTCATCAACCATTACTCCGAAAACCATGGCTTCATCTCTGCCGAAATAAGCCAGCAGAGCAGGGTGGTCCTTGTATTTTGCGATTTCCTGCTGCCATGATTTTTTCTCATTGATACGGCGATTTTCAATAATTGCCATCATGCCGTTTTTGTGTGCAATATCAATATCTTTGAAGCGGCGGTGTCCGAGAAAAACAGTATTGAATCCTGCTTCTTTAAGGAATTTTATGTCTGTATCGACATCAGCAGGATCGTTGTACCAGCAGTTTACACTTTTGCCTTTGTAATCGCCCCTGCGGGTGTGCCACCAGTGTCCTATCATGAAAAACGGTTTGCCGTTAACGAGAGTTACTCCGTCTTTGCGGAAGGTCACTTCAGATTTATTTGGGGCATGTCTGATAACGGGCAGATTCAGGACTGCAAGTTCTTTGTCGTTGTTGTCAGCAAGAGTGATTTGCAGATTTTCAGTACCGGTTTTCAGCGGTGCTGGAATTTTGAATGTTTCGACAGATGCTGAAATATTTCTCTTCTGCGATAAACGCACTTTATTGTTGGAATCTTTGAGAACAAGAGTGATTTTTTTGACTTCGGGAGCGATATTTTTTATTTTTCCTTCCACAAAATCTGCAGGAGCGGAACTGAATATCCCGCGGTTATGCGGCATGTTGAGTTCAGCTTCGGCGTATTTTTTCTGTTGGGGCAGAGCTTCAAGTTTGAAGTTGTCAAAACGCACAGTTGCGGGGGGATTGACAAAAATTTTCAAAGAAACTTTGGTTGTTTTCGGACTGCCTTTGACAGTGAAAAATTTTTTCTGACCTTTAGAAAAAGTCTGTACCCAAACATCGGAAAATCCGGGCATTGGATATTGACCGCCAGTAAGCTGAGTATACATAGGAATGATTTTATATTCAGAAAACATGCTTTTGGCACCGGCTTCTTTTATGCCCTGCACATCATAAGTTATTTTGTAGTCGGTATTGGCTTTCAATTCAAAGACCGGAGAAACAGCAACGGCTTCTCCTGAAATCTCAAGTTTTTTGTTGTTTTTATCAGAGATTACTTTTGCGCCTTTTTCGAGTTTCCAGAATTGGGCATCTTTGGAAAAATCGGGGTCATGGATGGCGGCGGCAAGTGTACCATTGACCGTTGCCTTGTGGATTTTTACAGTCCCTGCAACTCCGTGAGCAGTGAAAACTATATAAGATGGTTTTGTGACTGCTTTTTTCAAGCGGAAAGTATACCGCATTATCTGTTTTTTGCCGTTGGTCTTGATATTTCTCGGACCGGGTGCATTCTGCCAGCCCTGACTGTTTTCAATATAAGAAAAAAGTTTCATGCCGGGAGTTGCGGTAAACTCTATTTCAATATGATAAGTGCAGTCAACAGACGGAGTTTCAATCTGTGTAAAAGTGAGTTGAGCTTTGCTTTTTGCATCTTTTACGGTAAGAACGGGACAATTATTTTCAAATTTGCCGCAATTTTTCGGAGAGAAAGTGATATTTTCCGGATACATGATATTGCCGGCGATCGTTTCAGATGCTTCGGATTCAACGGTGACTGCGGTGATTTTGATATTGCCTTTGCCGTTGGCATTGATACCGATATATGAAGGTTTGGTAACTGCTTTTTTGGGTCTGAAAGTATAATTTATGAATTGTTGAGAACCGTTTGCAGTGATGAATTGACTTGCGCTGTTCTGCCATGTTGAACTGTTTTCCATGTATGAGCGTATGCGCATGCCTTTATCGGCGGTGAAGCCGACTTTTATGCGGTAGAGTGTGCCGACTTTGTCAGTGGGAATATTGTTTACATATATTACACCGTTTTTTTCAGTGGTAAATGAGTATTTGCCGTCAGCGAAAGAGCCTTTTCCGCCGGAACATTTGATATTTTTTGCCGCCAGATAATTTTCAGCAAATACCGCTGAAGCAATACAAATAAAAAATGATGTTAAAATTGCAGTCAGAAATTTCATAATTATTTCCCGTGATTCCAGAATTTAGAGTTGTCGCGATTTTCATAATCTTTCTGCTTTATCGGGCTTACATGACCGTCCAAATAAGAAATATTGCAGGATTTGCTGTGGTTGAAAAGCATTTCATCCCCGACAGTCTGACCGTCGCCGTCGTGACGAATGGAATATTCTTTATTTTCAACCAGGAATACGGTTGAAGACGGGTGCGGAACACGGCTGAGACGGATACGGAATCCTGCACCGTAATTGACCATCAAAACGGCATTGGCGGCAACACTTCCTTTGTAGCCTTTACGGTGATAAGTCCATTTCTGTGCAGTAGTCATGGAGCTGTATTTTTTGCCGTCAGCAGACAAGGCGCGCTTGTCTGACGGACATGACCACGGCAATTCAACTGACAAATCGGGAGCAAGCCAGCCGTTTGTGCCGAGCGGAATTCCGAGATAAGGAGCAAGATTGATGTAAGTCCAGTTGGTTGGAACTTCATCATTATTTCTGGCAGACGGGGTATAACTGTCATAATCCATTGTATAGCTGACAGTTGCAAGTCCCATGTTTTTGAAATTGGACATACATTTAGCTGTCCGTCCGCGTTCTCTGGCATTGTTCAAAGCAGGAAGCAGCATACCGGCAAGAATGGCAATAATTGCAATCACGACAAGCAGTTCAATCAAGGTGAATGTTTTTTTCATATTTTGTCCTTTCTGTTAAGGGGTGAAATTTTTGTCCGCAGGTGCGTAAGGCAAATTGCCTTGACATGTCTTACAATGCTTACTTTCTTTTTGCAAAAAGAAAGTAACAAAGAAAAACTTTTCTCCTTTCAAATTCTTCCGTTATTTGAAGCCCGATGCAGTTTACAGCGCCATCTGCGATTATTTACAATATTTTCGCAGATGGCTTACCCTTCGCCGCTTAAGGCGGCTCGCCCCTCAACGGACTCGCTTCGCTCGCCTACGCCGGGGAGGCTCGCTTCGGTTAACCTCGCTGCTCGGCAATTTCTTGCCATCGCTTACTTCGCTTCGCTCGTAACCGCTTCAGACCTCGCGGCGCTAACCGCGCTTTACTTACTCCGAGAGAGCTTTAAACTCCTTATCTTCCTTAAATTCCTTATTGTTTGTCATGCCCTGCCACACGCCTCA
>JAFVPG010000392.1 GCA_017505415.1 Lentisphaeria bacterium
CGGCCGCCGCATCTGCATAGCCCGCAAACCGCAATGCCAGGCGTGTATCATCCAAGACCTTTGTCCGGCTAAACAGGCGGGACTTGAGAAGGGGAAAAAGACCTTTTGCTGGATCGGTCCTTTTTCCCCTCCTCAAACTCCACCCCTCCTATGAGAGACGGTTTGTCAAATTTTATTTGTTAAAAAAACGTAAAAAATATGAAAATCAGCAGAAGATGATTCCAAAAGGTTGCTTTTGTCTTGCTCCTATTCGCGTTCTATAATGCTTCTGCCAGGAAGCGACGCCTGATAAATGTCCGTCCCGATGTCTTCAATCTTTTCTAACAATCTTTTTTATGATATTGGCAATATCAGATTTTGGGGTGGCTCGAGATCATCAAGACTGGACAAAAAGCAAATCCTTGGATTCTTCTTATTAATTTATCTTTCTCATCTTATTTCGGTTAATTAATATATCAGAAGCAATCTTATGCACATTGTTTTTTACGGTTCTTTTTGAAATGCGGATCGTATTGAATCTCCGGATTACGCCATAAAGCTAACATTGTCACAGCTAATTTACGGGCAACTGCAACTTTTGCTTTTTTTCTGGCTATGCTGCCGCCCCTTTGAGAAATTCTTGTCCCAAAATCTTTCAAATCACTTTCTTCGCCGAATGGCCCCATTATATACTGCGCGCCCTGAACAAGTAGTCGGCGTAACAATTTGTTACCACATTTAGATATTCCAAGTTGTTTATCGACTTCTCCTGATTGATCCTGTTTAGGCACTAAACCGACATACGAACTGCATTCTTCAGCACTGAAACGATGCGGATCTCTAATTATCAAAGCAAAACTCAATGCAATCAAAGGGCCTACTCCTTTTATTTGCTGAAATGTTTCTGTTTCAGGATACTCTTTGGCTATTTTTTTGATCTGCCTGTCATATTCTTTAATGCATTTGTTTGCTGCGGTTAACATTGAAAATAAACCACGCAAGTTATCTTGTATTTTTGGGGGCAATTCAGAATAAATCTCATTTATTGTTTCAGTGCTGTATGCGCTGTCATCAATTCCAATGCTGCGAACTAAACCACGGATAGTGTTAATGATACCAGTTCTGTGCTTTACAAGCAAATCTCTTGCTTTGATAGCCAACAAATCTTCTTGTCTTTTTTTATCTATTACTTTTACTGGATGCAGCAATTTTTTATCTGCTCGTGCCATTCGTGCTAATTTTTCAGCATCTATTCGATCGCTTTTTTTATCACCTTTGTAAATAAAAGCCAAATCACGCGCATGGGCGACTATAACCTCATAACCGCGAGCTTCGAGCTGGCGGCTGATCCAGGCAGAATGGGTGCCGGTTTCAAGAGCAACGGTTATGGTTTGGGAGGCTGCCGGCACTTTATCAAAAAATTCATTCAAACTTTTTGGGGTATTGGGGATTTTTCCAAAAGATGCTTCTTTTTCGCCTTTCAAAGCAAAAATTTCAATAGTTTTTTGAGAAATGTCCAATCCAAAGTAGATTTTTTCTTGTTTCTGCGATAAATTATTCATGGTTTGTCCTCCTGATTTTTGAAGCGTACTATACGACTTCGGTTTGTTCTCGGATTTAACATAAATCCATTTTTATCAAGAGGCAAACCACTTTTTGTTTTTGGTGTAAAAAAATGAGAGACCTCTTGTGTCTCTCATAATATCTTTTTCCCAAATCTTTTACTGGCATTTATCTTTTTGCCTCGCAAAAAGATAAATGCCCTTTAAGCTGAAAAAAATAAGGCAATGTTTTTTCTGATTATGTTATCAAATAATGTGCAAAAATAATATTTTCTATATCCTGCCCAATAGTTGACCAGTCCGACAGAAACTTTGCTTTTATTATTTTTTGTTTCCTTGTGGGTGATCCAGATTTTTGCTGTTGATATTGCCTTATTTCAAATTCCAGCTCACGATGGGTTCCCCTGTCTTTTGCTAACTGTTTTTACTGATAAGTCTTACAGATGAACTTTAAGCGGCAAGTCAATACACATGCCGCGCATACAAAAGCAAGAGGCTGCTGCAACACTATAGATTGCAACAGCCTCAGATTGTCAAATCATACCCGCAAAAGCGGGATTTTATTCAACAACTTATTTGACGCCCTTGATGACGCCCGGATAGCCAGTGACCTTGCACTTGACCGACTTGTAGACAAAGAAGTCAGCAATGTCGACCTGATACTTGGCCGCCATGATCACGTCAGCCTTGGCACTTTTGCAGGCATTGAAAGTAGCACCCTGCTTGGCAACGGTAGCCGGAGAAACAGACAGCTGCAACGGAGCCGCAGTGGTGGAAACGAAGGCATCATCAGCAAAACTGCTGACGCCCCAGGTAATGATCCCAAACAGGTTGTGAACAGTCGCTTCGCCGGAAACCGCATTACGGCCGGCAGCGATATCTGCTTCGTAGGTCTTGGTGACCTTGACTTCAACGCCGGATGCGGCATCATTGGTGTGGGTTGCCATGCAACCGGTCATTACGAGTGCGGTGGCTACAGCACCGACGGCGAGCAAAAACTGCTTCTTCATACGTTCTCTCCTTTAAAGAGTGTGTTTGTTTTTGCATCTGCTGTTGCAAATGCGGTTCAAATAACTTTATCGCAAACTGTTCTGCTTATTGAAAGCGTCTTAAAACTTTTCAATATGCCAACAGTGTTGTGATCTCAGACTTAGTTTTTATCAATTTCATACCGCGAGCAATCGTGCCGCAATTTCATTTTCCCTGAGAAGCACCGGTTAAATAAAACCGGATCAATTTATATAAAACAAACCTGACTTCATAAATTTCGTTTTATACGCTCCCTCTGTCTACAGTTACATATACAACTATTTTATCCAAAAAGCAAGTCAAAAAAATGAATTTTCCAATAAAAAAACAGGATTTTTTATATAAAAAACGTTTTTTTAACAAATTTTCACCCTGATTTATAAAATAAAAAGATGTAGAATACGTTTTCTTTCAGATAGGC
>JAFVPG010000393.1 GCA_017505415.1 Lentisphaeria bacterium
CGGTAGGCTGGTTTTGCAAGAGAAATTTTCAGAGGATTATTGCTGATGGAAACGGGAATGCTGAAATCTTTCTGCAAAATGTTGCCGCGAGTGAACAATTTTATATTCAAAATATATTCGCCCTGCGGCAGATTTTTGAACGGCAGAGTGAGATTTTTGAATTGAGAATCAGGTATGCCGGTACGGGGTAGTGAAGATTGGAAATTTGCTTTGCGGTTGGCAAGAGAGGCTTTGAAAGATACGAGTTTGAAAGCACCTGTTTTATTGGAAACAGTTAAATTTATGTTGTAATTGTTTTTATTTTTCGCATCTTTTACAGTTTTGATATTGGAAATATTCCAATTATATTTTTTTCGGTCGATTTTTTTGATGGGGAGGGGGGCGAAACTCCACGGTTCAGCAAAACCGCTTCCCTTCAAATCTGCATAAGAGGTAAATTCCATTTTTGCAAGTCCGGCACGGCGGACGCGGGCAATGTTGAACTTCCACTTGTCGGCGAGGTCATCGGATTGATAATTGAATGTGCCGAAAGGAATTGCGGCAAAAATGATATAACTTGACGGAGTTTTTTTTACTTCAACTTTGACATTGCTTTCAAAAGATGAGTCGTAGGTCATTTCATTGCGTCCGGTGTTGTCGTCAAGGGCGAAAGAGTCGGCATGCTGACCTGCGTGGTCGATGGCGATTTTGTAGTATTTCTGATAATTTCTGTCATTTGAAATACCGATTTCAATACCGTCATTTGACCAGATGGAGAAGTCGTCGGGATATGCTTGTTTTTTGGTGACAAGTTTATTCATGGCAGGTTCGAGAGCTTCTACCATAAAATAGATAAAATTGCTGTCAGAAGTCACCTTGAAACGGGTTTGAGGATTGGATTGAACATTTTTGTTCAGGACTTTGAAGTTAGTATGCCATTTCAAATTTTTCCAATTTACAGATTGTTCGATACTTTTGCCGTGGAGAGACAAAAGCATCGAAAAAGCAAATATCAAAGCTGCAAATTTTGTCATTTTGCGGAATCCTCTTTTTCAACGATTGAAAAAACGAGCTGTTTTTTGACCATTATTTGCTTGCGGTTTTCGTCAAGGAAAGAGAGATTGACGCCGGTCTGATAATCACCGACGGGCCAGTTGGTTGTTTTGAAAGAGAGGTCAAAATTTCTCTTCCACATATCCTGTGCCTTGATGTAGGTCAGACGGTCAGCCATAGTTGAACCGAAAATATAGTGAACCCATTGGGGATTTTTGTTTTTGCGGACATAAACGTCAGCACCTTTGGCAAGACCGGCGGGGACGCAGGGATGTGCAGCGTGAAAGAGATAGCCGTGAAATCTGTAATTTTTGGGAATATTGCTGAGTTTGATAACGATGGGAGAGCCTGCTTGAATTTCTTCAGCGATTTCAAGTTTGATGGTGTCTTTGAGTTCTGCGGCAAAAGCTGTTGCTGCGATTGCTGCTGTGAAAAGTGCAACGAAAAATTTTTTCATAATATAAAATCCTTTATTTTAAGTTGTTTGATTACTTGAGATACATTCTGAATGCTTTTGAATTTGGGTAATATTTATCATTTGAATCCGGATAGCCGTATTTGACCATTTCCGGGTTATGTGTTTTGACATTTCCTGCCAGACAGAGAAAGTTAAGTGTTTTGCCGTGCCGCAGAGTGTACCAATCGCTGGTATACTGGTAACTTGCATTGCCGGGATGTCCGTAGAAGTAAGGTTTGCCTTGACCTTCGGGAATATCATCATCTACAGCAAATGCTTTTGTTTCTGCCGTAACAACCATTTCTGATGGGTTGGGCTGATTATCTTTGACATGCCAATTAGGTACAGAACTGTCCCATTGATAATCTCCGAAAAAAAGACTTCTGCCGTAAGAGAGATATATGTCGCCTGATGAAACTCTGTCTGACGGACATACTCGTATTTTTCTGACAATGTTTGCTTTTACATATCCTCCCAAAGGATAATTTTCTGAAGCAGAATAAGATGAATTTAGCGGACTTGAGGCATCTATTCCCCAGAGGATAGATGATGTTGTGCGGCTTCTTGCCATAAAGCCGTTGTAGTCTCCCGCATACAGATGTTCGATGACACCCCATTGTTTGAGGTTGCTGATACATTGTGCATTACGTGCGCGTTCACGGGCTTTGTTTAGTGCGGGGAGCAACATTCCTGCCAGAATTGCGATGATGGCGATGACGACGAGAAGTTCGATAAGTGTAAATGATTTTTTCATAATAATATTTTATTATTTAAGAAACATTCTGAATGCTGTTGATGAGGGATAATATGTATCTGATGAGTCAGGATAGCCGTATGTGACCTGTTCCGGGTCGTGAGATTTTACATTGCCTGCCAGACAGAGGAAGTTGACTTTTTTCCCATGACGTACTTTGTAAATTGAATCTGTAAATTGATAGCTTGCATTGCCGGGATGTCCGTAGAAAGCTGGTTTGCCGGCGGGAAGTCCTGCAGCACTGTTATTTACAGTATAGGCATGAGTTTCTGCGACCATAACTAATTCAGACGGTTTGGGCTGATTGTCTTTTACTGCCCATGCGGGATATTTAGATGAAAATTGAGTGCATGAGCCGAAAAAATAGCTTCTGCCGTATGAGAGAATAACTGTTTGACTTGATTTGGTTGACGGGCATCTTCTTGTCTGCATACCGGTTTTGGCATCCATGTACGGGCTGAGAGGATAATCATCTGAATATTTGTATGATTCGTGTACAGTATCAGTATCGTCAACGATCCACCAGACATCCTTGCTGCCGTCTTTGGATTTTTGTTCTGTTTGAGCCATAAAGCCGTTGTTGTCACCGGCATACATATGTTCTGCAAGTCCCATTTGTTTAAGATTGCTGATACATGTTGCTGAACGTGCGCGTTCACGGGCTTTGTTGAGTGCGGGGAGCAGCATACCTGCCAGGATTGCGATAATGGCAATCACAACAAGAAGTTCGATAAGCGTGAATGATTTTTTCATGATTTTCCTTTCTGTTAAGATGTGAATTTACTGGTGAATGTGATTATTTTTAAGTTTGTTGTTTTTTATTTTCTCCTTTTGCTTATCTTGGTCGACTAAGTTATGTGTAAAATTTTTTCGGAATGGTATCATACACTTTTTCGTTTAACAAGTTTTGGGCAAAACAGTTCTTCTTTCAGTTCATTTATTCCGGTAAGTTTGTCATGCACAAGTTTTTGAAGAGCTGCTGAAATACCGCCAATATCTTCCTGAAATGAGCTGAGTTCAGGTATGGTGAAGTTGCAGAATGATGTGTTGTCAAAACCGAGAACTGCAAGCTGTGATGGAATGGCAATTTTTTTCTTCGCCGCATAGGTGTAAACATGGAATGCCAGAGTATCCATTGTGGCAAAAACAGCACTTATTTCAGAAGATTGGGCAAAAAGATTTTCAATAGCAGCTTCCGGAGTTGCAAAATTTTCAGTATCGACTTCAAAAATTTTAACTTCCGGATGTTGACGGCAGTATTCATTGGCACCCTCACGGCGGAATTTATTATACGATACTTTGTAATCAAAATATATACCGAGGATTCCGATGACATTATGATTTTTTTCTTCGTGAAGGTATTTTATTGCGTTGTACCCTGCCTGAAAATTATCTGTGCCGACATTGGAGTATTTACCCGCATAACTGTTCAGCATAATTATTTTTGCCGGAGTGAAGTTTTCGGCGATATATTGCAGGTCATCGCCTTTTATCTCAGCGGCGATCAGAATGTCAATATCAAACCGGCATGATTTGAGCTGCTGTACAGAATTTATCAGATGGACGTATGCTCCGTATGTTTCAAAAGTCATACGCAGCGATTCAATGATTTGTGCATAAAGATTCTGTTCCAATCTTGGAAGTTTGATGAAAAATATGATGTTTTTGCAGAAAAACGGATTGTTGGAAGCCTGCGGATTGACTTGGATGCATTTTCCCTGATGACCGATAAGGTATGAATCCGCTTTCAGCTGTTTGAGAGAGAGCTTCATTGTGCTTTCGCCGACTTTGTAATGCAATGCAAGTTGACGTATTGACGGCATTGTATCTTTGAATACCCCGTCAATAATGTCCTGCTGCATTTTTTTGTTCAAATCGGGCAGAAGTACCATGATTACCTCTTTTGTTGGTTGGTCGACTATGTTGTGTCTGATACTATTATAGCACATATTTTCAAAAAAACAACATCCTTTTTAAAAAAATGTGATAATTATTTTATATCATTGAATATCAGCTTCAAGGTGTTTATGCGGGAGGCGGGGAGTTGCGGTGATATTGTTTTGGGGATTGGGATTTTATCAAAAGGGGTAAGACCGGCATAAGTCAGACATTTTAAAACTGCAAGTTCGTATGCGATACGGCTGCGGGTGAGAGCATCTGCTATTTCCGCTGTAATTGGAGTTTTATCAGAAATGGAGTTCTGCATTTCCCGATATATGATAAACGTATTCTGCATGTCATTGAAAAGATGATTGCTTATATATATATGTGTAATATAGAGAAGCAGATTGCAGAAATCTTTTTTCAATTCTTTGTCTTTATCGTAAAAGCTGTTTATTTCGTGCGGAGCTTTGTACAATATTTTGAGCAGCTGCAACGGAAATTTTTCATTATGTTGAGAACTTAATCCGGAGAAAAATTCCATAGCGGCATCTGAAATATCTGAATCGGGAAATTTTATTTTCAGCAGTTCATTCGCATTTTTGAATGGCGGAACGGTGTGCAGAGGATAGTTCAAATCGGGTATTTTTCTGGTTGCAGTCAAGTCACTGATACGCAGTGCAGTATATCCTATTTGTTGATTATCAAGCATTTCTGAATAGAATTTGCGTATGTTTTGAACAGAAATACTGTCGGGATCCTGCAATGCGGCAATCAGAAAGTTTTGAGCATTGGTACGGTATAGAAAGAGTGAAGAAAATTCATGAGTCAAGTTGTTTTTTATATTTTCCCGCAGAAATGTTTCCCGTTTTTCAGGAAAAATGAGAATTTGCATATAGAGCAGGGCATGTTCAAAGTAACGCAGGATATTTTTGTTTTTTTCTATTTCACTCAATTCATAATCATCAAGCATAAGTTCGAGGTCGGAAATGTCGCTTAATGTTGCGGCTTTGCTGTTTTCAATACGGAGTGACTGCAGCAGTTTTGCCCGGCGTAAAGAAAATTGCTGGGCATAAATTTCCTGTAATTCAATATTATAAATTTCTTTTTCAGTTAAAATTTTTTCATGATGTTTGCAACCGCAAAGGATAATTGCGGCAGAAAAAATTATTGATGTTATGATGAAAAATCTCATTTTTCTTTGCGCGGCAGAATAAGCATGCAGTCGCCGTAACTGTAAAAACGCATTTTATTTGCTTTGGCAATTTCGTAAGCATTGAGCATTTTTTCACGGTCAACGAAACAGCTGACCAGCATGAGTAAAGTGCTTTTTGGCAGGTGAAAATTGGTCAAAAGCATATCACAGCCCATGATTTTGTGCGGCGGATAAAGAAAAATATCTGTTCTGCCGTGACCGGGAATGAGTAAACCTTCCGAATTTACGCAACTTTCAAGGGTGCGGACGGTAGTTGTGCCGATGGCAAGTACATTTTTGCCGTTTTTACGGGTATTGTTGACGGCATCGGCGGTTTCAGCATCGAGAAAATATTCCTCAAAATGCATTTTGTGTTCTTCGATATTTTCAACAGAGACAGTCTTAAAAGTTCCGGGACCGACATGGAGGGTAAGCTCTTTTTTATCCACCCCTTTGGCGGCAAGTTTTTCCAGTACTTCAGGAGTGAAATGCAATCCGGCAGTGGGGGCGGCAACTGCACCTTTTTCTTTTGCAAAAACGGTTTGGTAGCGGTTTTCATCATTGGCTTCATCCGAACGCCGGATGTACGGGGGGAGGGGAATATGACCGTATTTGAGCTGCAATTCATCAGGATTGCGGTTGAATTCAATTTCAAAAGTGTCCTCTTCGTATCTGCCGATGACTGTGAAGCCGTCACCATTGGTATTGATAGTGCCGTCAGTATCGCAGAGGGCGACAAAAGTTCCGGCTTTGGCGCGTTTCCCCGGACGGAGCAATGCGCTGTAACGGTTGGAATTGTTATCGAGTTTTGCCACAAGCAGAAGTTCAAATTTGGCACCTTCGGGATCGCCGTTTTTGACTCCGTACATTCTGCCGCGGAGAACTTTTGTATTGTTGCAGACGAGCAGATCGCCGGGATTGATGAAATTTACTATTTCATAAAATGGATGTATTTCACAATCCCCGCTGTCAGGATCAAGGACGAGCATACGTGACTCATCACGTTTGTCCGCCGGGTATTGAGCGATAAGTTCTTCGGGCAGATCGTAATCAAAAAGATGAGTTCCGAGCATTTTTTTAATTTCCTTTCTGCATTTGTTCACGGGCCTGTTTCAAGCGTGCCAGCTCCTGTTCGGAGAGAGAATTGATCCCGTCACGGGAAATTTTGTCCAGCAGATAATCAAGTTCTTTCTGTGTTACGGGAGTTTTTTGAAATTGCGGATTGACTACTTTGAAAGTGACATTCGGAGCTTTTTGCGGGGAGGGGGAACCTTTGCGTTTGAGAGGATTCCAGACGATTTGTTTTTTCAGGAAAAACAGGGTGAAGAGATACCCTCCGAGAAATCCTCCGAGGTGTGCCAGATGAGCAGTACCGCTGTGAGCGTTGCCTATTTGACTGATTATTTCGATCACTGTGAATGCAATGATGAGAGTTTTGGTCTTTATCGGATAAAAAGGCATGAAAATAAGCACGAATCTGCGGTCGGGATCAAGCATTGCGGTTGTCATCATGATTCCGAAAACCGCTCCGGATGCGCCCAGCAAAATATATTGACCGTGAAAAAGTGCCATAAATACCAGATTGCCGATAATTCCGCTGGTCATATACAAGCCGAAAAATTTCCAGAACCCGACTCTGCGGGCAATAAGCGAACCGAAAATATAAAGAGAGAACATATTGAAGAATATATGACCGAAATTGGCATGTGAGAATATAGAGGCAACTATCGGCAGCAGTTTTATGTCAAAACTGTAAAGCGGATAGCTTTTACCCAATATGAATAAAAGTACGTTTACTGCTATCAGCAGCCACATCATATTGTTGCCGTCTGCTGTAAAACCGTTTTGCGGCTGATTGCTGCTGCGCATGTAATCCCTGTCAAATAAACTCATTTCATCTCCTTATAAAAAAATAACGGCAGATATTTTCCGTATGAAAATCCTGCCGTTATGCAAATGTTCAGAGCAATTCAGCGATCTGGACTGCGTTGAGAGCGGCACCTTTGAGAATCTGGTCGCCGGAAACGAAAATGTCCAAACCTTTTTTGTCATTGCGTGAAATATCCTGACGGATACGACCGACGAGGACATCATATTTTTCGGTGGCATCGACGGGCATGGGATAACGTTTTGCTTCGGGATCGTCAACGACGGTGACGCCGGGAGCAGTTTCGAGGATAGCGCGTGCTTCTTCTGGAGTGATGTCGTCTTCAAATTCGAGATTCAATGCTTCAGAGTGAGCGCGTAATGCGGGGATGCGGACGCTGGTGCAGGAGAGCATAAGTTCCGGCAAATGGAGCATTTTGCGTGATTCATTGAGCATTTTGAGTTCTTCTTTGGTATAGCCGTTGGGCATGAAGCTGTCGATGTGGGGGATGAGGTTGAAAGCAATGCGGTGTGCGAATGCTTTGGGTTCGATAGCTTCGCCGTTCAAGATTTGACGGGTCTGTTCGATAAGTTCAGCCATACCTTTTGCACCTGCGCCGGAAGCTGCCTGATAAGTTGAAGCAACGAGGCGTTTCAATTTTTTTGCTCTGTGCAATGGTGCGACTGCAACGAGCATGATTGCTGTGGTGCAGTTGGGATTGGCGATAACGCCTTTGTGAAGTTTTACGTCTTCTGCATTGACTTCAGGAACGATCAGCGGAACATCATCTTCCATACGGAATGCACTGGAGTTGTCGATCATGACTGCGCCGGAACTTACGACAGCATTGCGGAATTGTTTTGAGATGTCTCCTCCTGCACTGAAGAGAGCAATATCGACACCTTTGAAAGAGTTTTCGGTAAGTTCTTCGATAACGATGTCAGTACCTTTGAATTTGGCTGTTTTGCCTGCTGAACGGGCAGAAGCGAGAAGTTTCAGATTTTTGACGGGGAAGTTACGTTTTTCGAGAGTTTTGATCATTTCCACGCCGACGGCACCGGTTGCGCCGGCGACTGCGACATTGTATTCTTTTGCCATAATTTTTACCTCTTTTGTTGGCGGTTAAATATTATTATACATAATTTAGCACAAATTTTGTAATTTTCCACTTTACTTTTTAATAAAATTGCATTATATTTAAGTAAAAGGGAGATTTTTATGGATTTTTTACATTATGATTTGCAGAAATTGACACTGCCGGAACTCGAAAGTCTGATAGAACATCACAATAAGGTTTACTGGGAACAGGGAACCCGTGAGATAGACGATACTGATTATGATTTGCTTATGAGACGTTTGAAGGAAATCGCGCCGGAACATATTCTGTTGGAAAAAGTCGGATCTCCTGTTGTTTCTGCTATTGGAAAAGTTGAATATGTACGTCCTCTGCTTTCATTGGATAAAGCGTATTCGCTTGAAGAGGTGATCGAATGGGCAAATAAGCATGCACGTTCCGATGGGGAACTGCTGCTGGTCGAACCAAAATATGATGGTATTTCCGCTAATTTTGAAAACGGCATCCTGTCTACAAGGGGGGATGGTTTTACCGGTGAAAATATTTCTGATAAAATCGGTTTGATTGAACTTGAAAAGAAGGGGTATTGCGGTGCTGTAAAAGGTTTTGCCAGAGGTGAAATCCTGATGCGGAATGACCGTTTTGAACGTTTCAGAAATAATATTCAGGCCAAAGGCGGTACCCGTTATAAAAATTCCCGTAATGTCCTCACCGGATTGATGACACTCAAGGAAGCAAAGGATATTCAGCAGGTCGAATTTGTTATGCGCCGCTGTGATGCATTTCTTTCTCTGGTCGATTACGAACTTTATTCTGAAGAGGTGCTTTTGAAAGATTTGCCTTCTGAATGGGAAGGTCTGCTGGCGGAATTTGAAAAACTTCCTTATCCGATGGACGGTATCGTTATAAAAATTGCAGATAAAAAATATCGTGACGAACTCGGAAATACTGCGCACCATCCCAGAGGCGAGATCGCATACAAATTTCAGAATGCCAAAAAAACTTCAAAATTGATAAATGTTCAATGGAGTTTCGGCAAAAACTGTTTGACTCCGGTAGCAGAAATTGAGCCGGTTGAACTTAACGGAATCACCATACGTCATGCCACATTGCACAATATTCAGAATATCATTGACCGTGATATTCAAATCGGCGATACTGTGACCGTTGAACGGGCGGGAGATGTTATTCCGTATATTGCCTCGTCAGAACCCGGTACGGAGCGGCGGAGCGCATTGATTGAAAAATGTCCGTGCTGCGGCAGTTTGCTTGAGCGTCAGGGACCGGAAATA
The DNA here is from genome assembly GCA_017505415.1 of Lentisphaeria bacterium. Lineage (GTDB taxonomy): Bacteria > Verrucomicrobiota > Lentisphaeria > Victivallales > Victivallaceae > RGIG5270. Next base: position 9,554 of record JAFVPG010000393.1, read on the forward strand.
TGCTGTATGAATCGTGATTGTCTTGAAACAAATTTGCAGCGTTTGCTTGCCGCAGTCAGGAATATCGGTATTGAAGAACTCGGGGAACCGACATTGCGTCTGTTGATGAATAAATTCAATATCCGCTCATTGACCGGTATTTTTGAATTGAAAAAAGAGGATTTTCTTAAACTTCCGGGTTTTCAGATGCTTTCTGCTTCAAATCTGTATCAGGAAATTCAGAATGCCCGAAAAGTCGGTGATTATCAACTGCTTGCATCATTGAATGTGCCGCATATAGGTCCGAATATCGCTAAACTTATTTTGAAGGAATATACGCTTGAAGAGTTGGAAGTGCTTGATGAAGAAAAACTTTCAGGTATAAAAGGTATCGGTCCGGAACGGGCAAAGGCATTGATTGCCGCCCTTGCCGAAAATAAGGCTCTGCTGAACGAACTGAAAAATATTTTGCAAGTTCATAGTACAAAGGGAGATATGGAATTGCCCACGGTGTGTTTTACCGGTAAAATGCCGGAAAAACGCTCGTATTATGAGGAAGCAGCTGAACTTAATGGCATGCTTGCAGTGGATGATGTCAATAAAAATCTTTCATTGCTTGTTGCAGCTTCAATGAGTGAAAATGGTACTAAAATGGCAAAAGCGAGAAAACTTGGCGTGAAAATTATTGAAATTGACGAATGGCTTAAAAATTTGAAACATTTTCCGTCAAAGATGGAAAATGACGATGATGATGGTCAGTTGTCATTGTTTTGAGCTTAAATTCTGAAATGACGGATTTTTTGACGGAAATCCGTCATTTTTTTTGCCGTCAAAATTCTATTTCCTGACGTTTGAAATGACGGTTTTTTCTCCTTTTTTGCTTGAAAGTTCGTCATTTTGTGCTATAGTTTTCAAAATGCCGATCTCATAAAAAACAATAAACACAAAAGAAAGGAGTTTTTATGCATTGGTTGGATTGGGTATTTGCCATTGTCCCGCTGCTGATTGTTGTCGCTGTCGGACTTTATGCGCAAAGGTATGTGAAAGGCGTCTCCGACTTCCTCGCCGCAGGTCGTGTGGCAGGCCGTTACGTTATCGCTGTTGCAGGCGGTGAAGCGGCAATGGGACTTATCAGTGTTATCGCCATGGTTGAAATGTATTACGCCAGCGGTTTTGCACTTGCTTTCTGGCAGTCGCTTACAGCACCTTTGTCTTTGCTGTTCGCATTGACAGGATATTGTGTGTACCGTTACCGTGAAACTAAAGCATTGACTCTCGGACAGTTCTTTGAGATCCGTTACAACAAAGCATTCCGTATTTATGCCTCAATTCTTCAGGCAACTTCCGGTATTATCAATTATGCTATTTTCCCTGCTGTCGGTGCCAGATTTCTTATTTACTTCCTTGATCTTCCGATTTTCACCAATATTTTCGGCTGGCATTTCCCGACATTCGGTCTGCTTATGGCAGGATTTTTGACATTGGCTGTGCTTGTTGCCTGTTTGGGTGGTCAGATAACGATTATGGTAACTGACTGTATTCAGGGTATTTTGAGCTATCCGATGTACCTTATTGTTGTTATCGCCATTTTCTGGAAAATGTCATATTATTCTGATATAGCTCCGATTTTGCTGGATCAGCCGCAAGGAAGAAGTTTCCTGAGTCCTTATGATATTTCACAGTTGCGTACATTCAATTTGTTTTATATTCTGGTCGGTGTTTTTTCAACGGTGCTTAACCGAATGGCATGGAACTCATCACAGGGCTACAATGCTGCTGCTCTCAATGCTCATGAACAGAAAATGGGTGGTTTGCTCGGTACCTGGCGTTCAGGTTTCTCCGGCATGATGATCATTATTATTGCTCTTGCCACACTTATTTACGTCAACAGTGTTCGTTATCGTGACGGCAAAACCGGTGCAAATTCTGTTAACCGTCAGCTGGCTCTTAAAACTCTCAGTGACGTTCTTTCTGCTCCTGAATATGACAAACAGCGTGCGGAAATTGCATCTAAGATTGATACCGCTCTGCCCCGCTATGATGAAAAAAATAAACAGGCAGTTGAAATCGGTGAACTTAAAGAAGTTGTTGTTAACGGCAAATCTTACGGCAAACTTAAAGATGGTACCGTTGATAATTATCATCGTGTTGCAGTAGAGGAAATCGGCAAAGTTGATAAAGCTAAAGTTCAGACTTTCAACACTATTCACAATCAGATGCGCTCATCTCTCACCATGCGTGAAATGCTGCCCATTGGGGTAACCGGTCTTTTCTGTGCCATTATGTTCTTTTTGATGCTCAGTACTGATACCACTTACATGCACAGCTGGGGCGGTACTCTCATTCAGGATATTGTTGTTCCCATCATCAACAAAAAACTTACTCCGAAACAGCATTTGTGGCTGTTGCGTGCCGGTATTGTTTTTGTTGCATTAGTTGCATGGTTCTTCTCCTTCTACTTTGCACAGCTGGACTACATTCTGATGTTCTTTGCGATTACCGGTGCTATCTGGCTCGGTGGTGCAGGTCCGACCATTGTTCTTGGTTTGTATTGGAAACGCGGTACTGCAGCCGGTGCATTTGCTGCGCTCGCCAGCGGTTCAACTCTGGCTGTCGGCGGTATTGTAATGCAGCAGACATGGGTCAAATATATTTATCCGTGGCTTGAAAACACAGGTCGTCTGCCTGCTGTTGATAAATTTTTGCGTGCTGCATCTGCACCGTTTGAACCTTACATCCATTGGACTGCAACGCCCGGAGCATTCCCGCTCAATTCGCAGGAAATCTATTTTATAGCAATGATTATTGCAGTTACATTGTATATAGTTATTTCTCTGCTTACCTGCCGCAAGCCCTTCAATATGGACAAAATGCTTCATCGCGGTATTTACAGCGAAAATGGTGTAGTTAAAGAAAAAGAAAAGATGACCTGGAAGAAATTCCTGCTCATTTTTACCGGTGTCAATGATGAATATAAAAAAGGTGATAAAGTGCTTGCCTGGTCAGTGTTCCTTTATTCCTTTGTTTTCTCATTCGTTATTCTTTTCATTGTTCCGATTATTTGGAACTCCTTCCAGAAATGGCCGGTTGAATGGTGGTCATTCTACTTCTGGTTCAAACAGATTTTCGTTGTCGGTGTTATCGGTCTTATTTCGACAGTCTGGTTCTCATGGGGCGGTACTGTTGACTTGATCAGACTTTTCAAACGTCTTGATGAACGTGCTGAAGTTGATGCCAATGACGACGGTACTGTTGATGCTGAGGAGAAATCTCAGGAAGAAAAAGCATAAACAGTTTTTTCTGAAAAAATCAATCCCTGCAAGCGAATGTTTGCAGGGATTTTTTTAGCAGTGTATTTTATATCATAAAGGCTCTGTGCTGAACATTGACTGATAATTTGAAAAAAATTGAGGGGGGTGGGGGTATAGTATTTTGCGTAAGCAAATACGGCAATACCTTAATGTGGCTAATTCGTCGGAAGATTTGATTTGCCACTCTTCAAAAAAGAGGAGTGACAAAACGAACATTCTGTCGAAAACAACCTGACACCATCCAGTCACTGACTCTCATGCGCCAGTGTCATAAAAAGGGGATGGACATCCTCTTGCAATAAAAAATCAGTCTATATTCAGTACACAGCTATCATAAAAAACAGAATTGCTCCTATTGAAAAATCAGGGGCAATTCTGTTTTTTTATTGTTGTAAAATACTTTTACGCCTGAGGACGCGGGGGACGGGGATTGGCTTCATTGACGACGACTTTACGTCCTCCGATTTCCTGTCCGTTCATGGCTTCGAGAGCGGCTTTGGCC